>JBGVDR010000055.1:0-72997 GCA_045119455.1 Faecousia sp. | reverse complement strand
TGCTCCCCAGTGCATCCAGGACAAGCACTTCATGCGTAAGCACGGCCCCAACGCCTATTACGGCCAGGGCAAGAAATAATCAAGAAATTATATAATTGAAGGAGAAATAAAACTATGAAGCAGTTCAACTATGTTATCAACGATCCCCTGGGCCTCCATGCCCGTCCCGCCGGCCTGTTTGTGAAGGAAATGTCCGCTTTCAAAAGCGACATCACCATTATCAACGGTGAGAAAAAGGTCAATGCCAAGCGCGTCATGCAGATGATGAGCGCCTGCATCAAGTGCGGCACCGAAATTGAGATTCAGTGCGAAGGCCCCGACGAGGCTGAAATGCTGCAGCACGCCATTGAGCTGATCAAGTCCGGCCTGGGCGACGAGATCTGATTCAAGTACATAAACAGTAACCCCGACCTGTGACGATGACAGGTCGGGGTTTTGTGTGTACAGCTACGAACCGTTAGACAAATGGGAATTTCTTATATCTTTGCTACCTTTTGAAGTTCAACAACCATATCACTGATCACCGGATATATGTCTTCTCTGAACATTTCTGCAAACAATCTGTTCAAATTTTCATTAAAACGATGGGGAAGAATACTGCACTCTGCAGAGCAGATGCTCTGCATTCTTTTCTCTCCTGGATGTGTCATTTCATTCAAGGCGAAGATGATATCAAAATAACTTGCCAGGAATTCTGTGACTCTGTGATTCACGCTGACCAGGTCGCCTCTGTCTTCTGCTTTTTTGATTTGTGTATCAAATGACGGGAGCATACCGCTAAGGAGTTTTAGATTGCGGGATATAATGTTGGCCTTCAGTTTCTCTGGATAATGAATCCGATATTTTGCCTGCAACGCATTCAGTTTGCCGTTTTTATCCAACACAATTTTGGACGTAATCAGATTATGCCACATGCAAGTGGTATATCCATTCCACGATACACAATCCATTACCACAGAGGACACCATTTTTTCAAAATCGTCCATATTTCTATATATGATGTCCATGTCAATGCTATCTTTTAAGGTAACATCATCTTCCAACTCCCAAAATGAATTGCCAATTTCCATATATCCACAGTATTTTTCCAGAATACATCTTCGTGTATTTTCATCAATACTGTCTGTTATATATACATACACATCGTAGTCCGATTTGGTATCATTTCGTCCAGTTGCCCTTGAACCTCCCAATGCAATTGCTTCCACCTGAGGAAGATGTCCAAGTTCATGAAATAGTTCATTGACATCGATTATCATTGCGATTCCTCCTTGTCAAATTCAAGTTTATCTAACTGTATTATAGCATAATTCTATTACCAGTCAATGCGTAAGAGCCGGGAGTAAGCCCGGCTCAGTTCAGATGTTGATGTCGATATATTCCATATAGGGTCGGCGCATGACTGCGTCCCTGTGCTGTCGGAACCATTCATAGGATTCCTTCAATCCCTCTGCCAGGGGCTTTACATCGGGCATCAGCACGGTCTGCCGGGTCACATCCAGATAATAGTCGTAGTCATGAAAGCAGAAAAAGCTGCGCTGGGGATGACCCTCCACACTTACTGTTTCTAAATCCGCACCTACGGCATCATAACAGAGCTTAACCCAGTCAGCAATGGTCACAGCATCCGGATTGCCCACATTGTAGATCCGCTCTGCCGGGTGCTTTTCCAGCAGAATCTCGATAAAGCGGCACAAATCCTCCACATGGAAGAATTGCAGCTTCATACTGCCGTCGCCGGGAATATAGAATTTCCGTGAGTTTTCCGCACACTCAAATACAAAAGGCTCCCGGTACACATTCTGCATGGGGCCGTACAGATACGGAGGGCGCAGGATATAGGCATGAGGAACTGCCTGCCGCAGATATTCCTCCGCAGCCAACTTGTTGGTGCCATAGGCACCCCAATGGACGTTGGGACCGCAGGTCTGTTCCTCTGTAAAGGGTTGCGGATTTGTTTCCGGGTACACGGCACTGGAGCTGACCATGATGTAATCTCCAAACTTGCCCAAAACCTTCACCAGGTTCTCCACGTGTTCCTGGGTGTAGGCGGCGATATCCAACACAGCGTTAAATTCGTATCTTTTCAGCTTATCGCCCAAATCATTCCGGTCGCCCTTAATCAGAGTCACATTAGGAAGCTGCGGCTTGGAATTGCGGTTCAGCACATACACATCATCGCCCTTCTGGGCGAAGTAATTGGCAACATAACGGCTGACAAAGACCGTGCCGCCGGTCACAAGGATTTTTTTCATTTCACGATATCCTCCAACGCAATGCTCCTCCAAAAATCAATACCTGTATTACAACAACTTCTCTAGCTCTTTAGCCAATCTTTCCTTTAACGCCTTTAATTCACCATCAGATGGGCGATTATCATCACTATACATTTTCTCCATCGGATACCACCAGACGGGGCCTTTTCCATTATTTCCGTAGCCCTGTAAATCACCGCTTACTCTCGGAAACAAATGCCAATGCAGATGCGTTTCTCCGTTTCCCAATAGCTCGTAATTCATTTTCTCGGCATCAAAAGCATTGGCTACCGCCTCTGCTACAACAGACATTTCCTCCAGAAACTTCATTTTTGTCGCATGGTCTAACTGGAACAGTTCTGTCTTATGATGTTTGCAAAGAAATAGCGAGTATCCCTTAAAATGCTGATGATCACCTATCACAACATAACCCGTTTCCAGTTCCTTGACAAAATACGGGTTGGCGCCAGCTTTAATCATGTTAATTCTATCGCAAATAAAACACATATTTTATCACTCCATCGAATTTATAGATCTTTCCGCATATATCTCGGTTTATATTCCCGATAGCCGTTCTTGGGATAAAATGCGTAAGACTCAAACCACTGTTCCTTGGGTTCGCCAAGATGAACAAGAGAAGCAGTGATACCTTGCTTTCGCATTTCGCTTTCTGCTGTTTGCACAAGTTTTGTTCCGATCCCTTTATGCTTTTCCGATGCTTTCACATAAAGTCGATGAAGAAAGGCTTCTGTGGGATTCTCCGTTTTGGAATACCCAATACAGCCAACAACCCTGTCATCCTCGTTGATTGCCACCCAAAACAGATCCCCACGATCAAAGTAGTTTGTTTGGATGTCCAGCAAATCCGGGTTTATGGTAGGCTTTCTTCCCAGGGCATCCTTGGCCTGCAAAACCATAAAAATGAGGTCATCTCTGTACTTTTCTTCATAGAGTTTGATGAGCATAGCTTATTTCTCCGTCAAATTCAGGTTATCTAACAGAATTATATCACAGACCGATTGTTTGTCAATCAATCACGAAACAGAGCCGGGATTTCGGTGGTCTATTTACATTTGGGGCAAAGAAAAAGACCGAAGATCTTTCGATCTTCGGTCTTGGTCCGAGTGTCGAGATTCGAACTCGAGGCCTTTTGAACCCCATTGATGATACGTTGAAAGTATTATAGCTGCTGATAGGTTCCATCCGATATGACATATCCGGAACCCGGGCTTGGCTGCCACTCATAACGGTTCTTGCATTCATTTGGATACAGCTCTGCCATGATCTCTGCGATCACACCGCCGTGGGTTACGATTACAGTATCCTCTCCCTCATTGACGATCCTGCGATAAGCAGCAAGGACTCGCGCACGCATTTGGTTACCGCTTTCACCGCCTGGCGCGATATTGGCATCATGATCGTCGGAGATCCAGGCTTGAAAAGCAAAATCATTTTTCAACTGTTCATAGCTTTTCATTTCAAATTCTCCAAAATCAATTTCGCGCAGATCTGGCTCCAATTTATACGGGACCTCACCAAATAGAAGATGCAGCGTTTCGTTACACCGTCGCATTCCACTTGTGACATACCGCACTTCTCCTCCCAAAATGCAGGAGCGGTGTAATAACTCTGCTCGCCCACTTTCAGACAAGGGCAGATCGGTACTGCCACAGTAGAGGTGCTTTTCATTCGCCTCGGTCTTTCCGTGGCGGATCAAATAGATTATCATTTTATCCGTTGCTCCAATCCGCAGAAAATCCGACTGACTTGCCGGGCTTCTTTGCTTAAATACTGCGCCAGTTTTCCTGCCTTCTGCCGCCATATCCGATTCTTTTCGCCCATGGGAACAACACCGCACCCAATATCTTGCATAATCAGAATACGATCCTGCCACGCTTCCCGATGGGCCGCAAAATAGCCGATTGGATCAGGGTGATGGAACGCAAATTCTTCAATTTTGTAGATACATTTCTTGGAGAAATCGATTCCTTTGGCACCGCAGGTATAGACATCCGCATCGGTAATACCAAAGGTATCTTTTACATAATCCAGCTTGCCTTGATAGGCTCCGCCAATAATCAGTATCATGTTGTCCCCTCCTCAAATCAGCGCATAGACAGCTACGGCACACAGTTCGCCAATGGTCAATGAAAAGCCTGCAATGTCGCCATTCATGCCTTCAAGGGATCTGTAAGCACGCAGCAGAGCAAGCCCGAATCCCACCAAGCAGCCAATCAGTGCAAAACCGTATTTGCCACAAAGCAGAAAACCTGCTACAAGGAAAATACAAAGCATACTGCTCAATACAGCCATGTGGGATCTTGGCATTTTTTGATTTGCATACTGACTGGTGGATATGGGCTTGAGTCCGGTAACCGCCAAAGCGGAGCAACACCGGCTCACCGCAGGAATAAAAATCAATATAAGAAAGTTGGCATCTGTTGGCCCAGACGAAAGTAGCGCAAACTGCGCAATCATCAGCAAAACAACGCCGATCACCGCAAAACTACCCACATGGGAATCCTTGAGTATTTCGCGCCTGCGCTGCAAATCACGGCAGCTTTTCACCGCATCGGTCACATCCATAAAGCCATCCAAATGGAGAAAGCCAGTAACCATATAAGGATAGGCGCAAAGGATTACTCCCGCAACAAGTGCCGGCAGATTCAGTAGTTTGCAGAGCCAAGCCAAAATCGCCCAAAGCGCACCTATCTCCAAGCCCACAACCGGCAGAAACAGGAGCATTTTATCCTTTGCCTTTTCGTCCCAAACCTGCGGCGAAGGGATGGCGCAGAACATACTCTGACACATCACAAAGGCGTGTAAATATTTCTTCATATGCACAGCTCCCCTTTGTGGATTATGGGCTGTCCTGCGGACACTTCAATGACCGTGTCGCAGACCTGGGCCAAGCGGCGGTCAAGGCCTGCCAAGCACTTGCGGTAAGCTTCGGTACTCTCGGAATACCGATCCGCATCCGAATAGATATAATCGCTGACAAACACTGCATGGCGGACAGTGCGGGCAAAGGCTACCAATTCATTGGCGCAGCGTTCTGCCGCATCCGGATCCATTTCGTAATTTTTCTCAATTGGGAACAGGGCGTTTTGAACCAACGCAGTAACGCTGTCTACCAAAAACACACCGCTTTTGTCCGCGGTTTGCAAGCAATCCATGATATTTCGGAAACACTCCACCGTTTCAAATCCCATACCATCCCGGTCAGCGATATGCCGCCGGATACGGTCATCATCTTCCGCTCCACTTGAGATCATAGTGGCCACATAGTAGTGCTTGCCGCCACCTGAGAGGGAAACTGTCAGATTTTGAGCCAAGGTAGACTTGCCGCTTTTTGCGCCACCGGAGATAAAATAGGTCATATTGCACCCTCCACGGTAAACTTATCGCCTTCCCTGATTTCATCCAGATATCCATCATCAATACCTGCTTGGTCGAAGGTTGCCATATCGTTAAGTATGGCACAGGCGGCGCTGAGCACCTCAAATGCCAGCGGACATCCGCTTCCCTCACCAAGCCGCATTCCCAGCAGGAATATCGGCTGCAAGCCCATGGCATCCATTGCCATCTTGTATCCGATCTCATAGGAAGCGTGACTGGGAATCAAATATCCCCTTACATTAGGGCAAAGACGGCAGGCACATAACGCCGCCACCGCAGAAATAAAGCCGTCGATGACCACCGGGCGATGGGATGCCGCTGCACCAATAAACGCGCCGCACATGGCGGCGATATCGAAGCCGCCTACCTTGGCCAGCACATCAATGACATCGTTTTGATCCGGTTGATTGATTGCGATGGCATCGGTAATGACCCGCTTCTTTTTCAAAAAACCGGCATCCGTGATGCCGCCCCCTCTTCCGGTGACCGCTTCTACATCTGCATCCAGCAGAACGGACAGAACCGCAGAGGAAGTAGTGGTATTGCCAATGCCCATTTCGCCAATGCCGATCACATCCGCATCGGTTTTTTGCGCAAGTTCTATACCGGTCATCATTGCCTGCACAGCTTGCTCCCGTGTCATGGCAGGGCCATGGACAATATTTTGCGTTCCGTAGGCGATCTTCCGGTTCAGTACCTTTGGTTCTTTGATGTCAGCATTCACTCCCACATCACAGACAGTGATCTCACAGCCGAAATGCTTGCACAGTACCGATGCACCCGTTTTTGCTCTGGTCAGGTTGACGGTCTGCATCAAGGTCACACTTTGAGGCGCAGAAGACACCCCTTCTGCCACCACGCCGTTGTCAGCGGCAAATACCAGAAGGTGCTTCTTTTCGATTTTGTTGTGGATTTTTCCGGTGATGCCAGCAAGCTGCAAAGACAGTTCTTCCAGCCGCCCAAGGCTTCCGGGCGGCTTTGCAAGCTGCGCCTGCCGTTCTCTGGCTGCGGCCATAGCCGCTTCGTCCAAAGGACGGACAGTTGTAATCACTTCATTCAAATTCATAGCAATTCATTTTCCTTTAACCAAGAAACGCAAGGCGCATCCTTCATCAGCTCCAGCGTGTAGGTTGCATCCGGACAAAGCTGTTCTGAGCGAATAAGCAGATCCTTAACGGGAATAGAGCCCTCACTCAAAGCATGATGTTGATCTGCAGAGCCATCATTATTGTGAATGTGGAAATGGGAAATATAAGGCGCCCACATTTCCAGCCAATCCATCACCGGGACTTGAGAATAGGCATTGGCATGACCGATATCCAGGCACAAACGAAGCCTGGGATCATTTACACCCTTGACGATATTAAGGAGCATATCCGGTGTTTCTTCCAGAACATTTTCCAACACAATTTGAACACCGGGGTCATCCTTCAGAAATTCCTTCCAGAATAGGATGGATTGCTCCACATACCACACCGGAAAGTAGATTCTGGGATGATAGCCGCCGTGGATCACAACCTTTTTAGAGCCATAGCTTTTTGCAATATCAATCGCTTGCCGATATCGGTACGCTGCCAGGCCTCGTGCTTTCTTATCAATGGCGCAGGGGAACAGTTCGTTATAGGGGGCATGGAGCAAGCTTGCGCAGATGCCCTCCAATTTCTTTTTCACCACACCGTCCACCGGTACGTATTTCTCGTCCATATTCCAGGCAGTACAGTATTCCGCAATTTCCAGACCAAAGCCGTGTTCCTGGGCTACCCGCACGGCATCGGTGGCGATGGTGGAAAGATAGATTTTTTCTCTTTTCATAACGCCTTCCTTGCTTTCCAAAAGCGATACTGCGTCCACAGTTCCAAACCCAACGGCATCAGGCAAAAGACCGCATAACCGGCATAGAACAGGTAGGACATGGCAGTAATCGGGTTCATAATAATCCGGGGATCGTAGAGAATATCTGTTTGCTTCAGCATCACCGCCATGAAAATCACGGTCAGGCAGGCAAAGTTGCCCACCACATAAACCCGGTCCCGGTTGTCAAAGCGATAGATGGAAAAAGCCTTTCTGCCCCGCAGCGAGCTTCCACGGCTGCTCATAGATTCCGAAACAGCCGTCAGTGAATCAATCGTCCAGGTGATCAGCATGGAAAGAATACGGATACTGTTTCGCAGCCGCCGAAAAACATTGCCTTGATTTGCTCCTCTGCCGATGCCCCGCTGAGCCGTATTGATCTTCTTGGCTTCCTTCTTAATTCTCGGCACCATCCGCAAAATAATCGCCAGAAACAGAGAAAGACGGGGGCTAACCTTACCAAAGAGGTATACCACCTTGTCCGTGGTAAACACGGAGTACACACAAGAAAACCAAATCAGCACACCGGCGATTACAAAACCTAAAACGCAACCATACACAAGGCTTTCCAGGGTCATGTTGTTACCAATCATATTTTGTTGCAGCACCGTTACTCCAAAATGATTGTAACTGCTATAGTAAAAGGCATATGCTGCAACGCAGGGAAGCAAAATGACATTGAAAACCAGTGCTTTCCATCCGTTTCGTTTGATACTGTATACAAAAGCACAGGTAAAGGATATCAGCAGAAAGATGGGATGCTGAAATACGATCATCCCGGCAATTACGGTTGCGAAGTAGATGAAATTCACCGCAGGATGGCATTTTTCAAAGCCCATTTTCATCCTCCATCATGCCGTACTTCAATTTAATACGATCCAATTTATCCAAAAGCGGTTTGCCAAACAGCAACATCACAAGCACCGTGCAGATTGCCTGGCTGAGATTGATGGGGAAGCCGGAAGCAAATGCTGCAATCACAGAATCCCCGTTGATGACGCTCACCATCAGGAAAATATGAGAGCAATCCAACAGCGGTCCAACCCAGAGGATCGTTGCAAGAAAACCGAACACCGCCATGACCAAAGGCTTTTGGGGGAGTCTGCCTTTGGCAAAGCAGAAACCCGCCAGCATACCACCGGCACCGTAGGCCATCATCTGCCAGGGTGTGTAGGCACCTTGACCGTAGAAGAAGTTGCTGGCGAATGCAGAAATGGCACCCACCATAAATCCGGCCTCCGGGCCGAAAGCAATACCACTGAGCATAATGATAGCAAAAATAGCCTTAAAATTGGGAATGGGAATGGCCGCACGGCCTGCGATGGCAATGGCGCACATCACCGCAATGACAACCAGTTCTCTGGCTTGCGGTTTGCGTCCTTCAAATGCCATAAAGAACGGGATCATCAGTTCGATGATGATGGCTGTGCCGGTGATGTAGTATCCCCTGCCGGGCAGCTTGCTGCCAAAAAACAAGGTGACAGGGATTAGCAGAATAAATACGATCAAGGTCGCAATGTTTGATTTTTTCATACCTCTGCCTCCACATTCTGCCGGCACAGCTCCACCACATCTTCCGCAGTGACAGCCAGAGAGAACACATGGCGGCTCATACGGTTGGCGGCAGTTGTATAGAAGCTGTTGTTTCCGAAGAAACGTCTGGGCGTGTCGGTGGTCAGCATCTGCCCATCGAAGAACATGGATACTACATCGGCGTACTTAGCGCAGAACTCCACATCGTGAGATACCATGACGATGGTGATACCTTGTGCCTTCAACTTGCAGAGAATGGCCGCTAGCTTTTCCTTGAAGAAGCTGTCGATGCCTTTGGTAGGCTCATCCAAAAGTAACAGTTTCGGATTGGTCAGCAGGACCTTAGCCAAAGCGGCTCTCTGCTGCTCGCCACCGGAGAGGTCATAGGGATGATTATTCAGTAAACTCTCAATTTCGCAAACTGCGGCAACCTCCGCAATTCTTTTTTCGTCCTTAGTCATTTCCGCAAGATCTTCCCGAACAGTTTTCTTAACGAACAGACTCTTTGGGTCTTGGGGTAGCATGGCAAGGCAACCGCCGAACAGCTCTGCGGATTTGTATTTTTCCACCGGCTTTCCAAACACTTTTACCTTGCCACGATAGGGCTTGCAGATGCCGCAGATGGCTTTTAATGTGGTCGATTTACCTGCGCCGTTGCCACCCACAATGGCGTATAGCGTGCCGGTGGGTACCTCTGCGGACACACCCCGAAGCACATCCGGACTGTCCTTTTCATATCGGAACCAAAGTTCCTTTAGGGAAAGGGCAGGCTTTTCAATTTCATCCTCAAGCTTCTCCGCAGGGAGGGCATTTACCTTTGGCGCAGGATGTGACTTGCTGAGCCATGTTCTACCCTCACGAACAGTCAATGGGCACTCCCCCACCCCATCCGCTCCATAAAACACACGCACCGGAGTTGGCATAGCGGCAAACATGTCGTTCTTCTGCTGGTATAAGAGCTTGCCAATGTGACCGGGGGTATCGTCCGCGATGACCTTGCCGCCATCCATCACGATGGCCCGATCAGCATAGGGGAAAATGTCCTCCAGCCGATGTTCTGTAATAATCACGGTAGTACCCAGTTCAATATTGATTTTACGGACAGTATTCAGAAAATCCGATGCCGCAATGGGGTCCAGCTGGCTGGTAGGCTCGTCCAGGATCAAAACCTCCGGCTGCATGGCCATAATGGAAGCCAGATTGAGAAGCTGCTTCTGACCGCCGGAAAGGTTGGCAACATCACGGTGAAACCAATCCTGAATACCAAAATAGCAAGCCATTTCCGCAACACGGGCGCGCATGGTCTTCTGGTCACAGCCAAGGCTTTCCAGACCAAACGCCAATTCATGCCACACCTTATCGGTGACGATCTGATCATCGGGATTTTGCATCACATAGCCGATCTTGGCGGACTGATCCCGCTGGCTGACTTTCTCAATGGGTGTTCCGTTAAACAGAATTTCACCGGTTTTCTTGCCGTGAGGAGCGAGGACGGATTTCAGCTGTCGCAGAAGTGTGGTCTTGCCGCTTCCGGACTTGCCGCAAAGGACAACATATTCTCCTTTCTCGATGGAAAGATTCACACTATCCAAAGACTTTTTACCCTTGGCGGTGGGATATGAAAAACTCAAATCTTTGATTTGGAAATGTGCCATGAAACAGACTCCTTTATATATAATGCGGTGGGGATCAGCAGATAGCAGGTATAGGATGCAAGTCCCCAGGAAACCGGCGCAATGTCAATCGCCGGAACAAATTCGGTGGCAAATTGGCCGAAGCAGGCTGCAGTAATGGTAATGCCAAGCAGCACCGGCATGACCGCCAGTAAAGCCCAATCCGTAGATGTCATGCGGTAGATCATAAAACTGCTGCGTTTTGTCGCACCGTAGCCCCGGGCACGCATGGAATCGCCGGTTACGACGCTCCCTTCCAGCGCCCAGCTTGTCAGCGCGCCTAAGACTGTTCCGCCGTCTTGAAGTTTTTCCTTGGTGGTGGCGGTTTCGCTAATGCCTTTGCCGATGGATTTCCTTGCACTGATGATCTGATGGGTCTTGCGGATAAAATTAGGCACCATCCGAAACACCATCACCAAAAGCAGCGATATGGACGGAATCAGATTGCCGAACAAGCAGGAAAATTTGTCACTGGTCAGCACCTTGTTGTAGCAGCCGAACCATAGCATCATAATGACGAACATACTGGCAAGGGCTGCACCGTAAAGCAGCGCCTCCAGGGTATAAGGCCTGCTTCCAAGGTGAAACAGCGGTGTTGCGCCAAGGGTGTTAAACAGCGGATTGATGGCAGTCAGAACAAGAAACATCGGCAGCAGACCCAGGATCGTTTTCCAACCTTTTTTTCCGTTCAGGAGCAGATAATACACTGCTCCGGTCACAACACCGGCCAGCAGATAGGCCGGGTGCTGGATCACCACAGACATACCAATGGCTCCCACAAAAAAGAGGAAGTTCACCGCCGGGTGACATTTAGAAAACGCATCTCTCATCCTTCTTGGCCCATCCACTCGCAGCCCACATCCATACCTAAACCCTTACAGGTATAGCACCAGACGATGATATCTCCGTCCTCCACATAGTAGCTGGAACAGCCATAGTTGGGGAACCATTCATTGACCTTATACATCCAACCGGATTGCTCGCCGCAATCAAACTCATACAGATGGTTGATTCCTTCGATATAGTAGCTGCCGTAAAGGGGTGTCCAGCTGTACTCAATTTGGATGTTCGCCTTTTTGCAGATGCGGTTCAGCACCTCGAAAACAGTTTCATTTTCGTAGAAGGGCACCTCCACCATTGGCAGAATAATACCATTGGACGGCACAAATTCTGCCTTGCTGGGAGTCAGATCGTCCATATTACCCAATATTGTATCGCAGCGAATCTGGATGCTCACATAACCTGCAATTCCCGGTTCCTTCTTGGCAATGGGTTGCTGTTCTTTTTTTGCGCAAGCGGAGCAGGTTCGCTCTCTCTGACCTTCGGCTGTTTCGGTGGCTTCCTTAATGGTTTTCCAATCTCCCCAGCTATGACCGGTAGGTTGGGTTACAGAATCAGTAAAGGTTTTTCCGCAGGCGCATTTGTGGATCGTGTATCCTTGGGTTTCGCAGGTGGGTTTCACGATTTGCGAAGTATAGCTATGCCCCTTTGCGGAAACGGGATCACTTGTATAGCTATGACCGCAATTGCAGGTATGAACGGTATACCCTTGCGTCGTGCATGTCGGTTCGACAATTTGAAATGTGTAGCTGTGGGTGTGGTTTTCATCGATTTTGTCGGTTATCTTTTCTTCTGAACGCTGACAATTTGAGCAAATTCTTTTTTGGAGGCCCGTTTCCTGCGTCGTTGCTTCCTTCACGGTTTCCCACGCACCCCAGGTATGCGCCAGCACAGCCGTTTCCTCAGCCCGGTATGTATCACCGCATTGGCAGGTATATTCCGTGTAACCGCCTGCGCTGCAGCTGGGTGCAACAACCAAAACAGTATAGCTATGGGTGTGCGTATCCGGTTTATTTTGTCCGTTCAGCATATCCTGTATCGCCTGCTGACGTTTGATTTCCAAATTGTCCAGATCCTGATTGGTATAGCAAAGCGTGGTGGTTTTATTTGCCTTTCGTATCTGTGCAAGGAGGAAATCATTAAGGCTTTCCAGCTTCATATCCCGAGTAGAAACAGACTCACCCACATACTCTGTTGCCTGACCGGCTTTTGCTTCGCCAACCGTGCCACGGAACACGCTGACAGTTTGTGCGCCCTCACGAACACTCAGGGCTGCAGTGGCATTTTCAACGGCTACTTCTCCTAAAGCGAAGGAAAGCTGCACACTCTGCCGGCTGCTGACAAACACATCCCCCTTGGTGACCTTTAACACGAGCCGATCGTTCTCCAATCCTGTTACCGTCAGCTCCATATTTCCACCCAGCGTCACAGTATCGTTACCTCTACGAATAACCGCGGATGCACCGGGCTGGGTGATAATCTTGTCACCAGCACGAAGGACAGTTTCACTTTCTACGGGGTAAATGACACCACTGCGCTGCATATTGACTGTGCCCTGCAGCCGCATCAGGCACGCAGAATTCTCCGTAGCCCTGTCAAACCAACCACGAATATAGCCTACGCCCAAAACGCCACCTGCCACGATCAGCAAAATAACGGCAACCATAATCAAATTGGCGATCTGCTTCTTTTTCATACCGCATCCTCCCGGATTTTCTGGAATCTATAAAAATGCAAAAACCCACCCGTCAGAAAACCTGACCGATGGCCTATATCAAATGCAAAAACATGAATGTCCAACTTTAAGGGGGTGGGCTGATCAAAACCAGTGAGCAATCAGCGAAGAAGGGGGAACATCTTCGCACATCTGTATTTGATCAGCCCTTTTCGGTGGAGGGCAGGCAACCTGCCCTCCGGTCATAGAATCATTAGGCGTTGTACTTTTTCTTGTAGAGCAGCAATGCTGCGATGCCCATAAGGGATACGAGTATCACGATGTTGCACAGCATGATCATGTTGACATCACCGGTCTGCGGGTTATTGGGATCTACGGGTTTATTCAAGTCAGCTAGCATTTCTTCAGCCCCAGTCAGGGTTTCGTAATTGGTAACCAATGCTTTTTGTTCATCGGTCAGTGCATCGTATGCAGCACGGGCCGCTTCAATGGCAGCTTTAGAATCCTTGGTAACAGTGCCAATGGCCGCAATCTGTTCGGTAACTGCATCAGCGGCAGTTTGATCGGCAGCGGCTTTGTCAGCGGCGTCCTGCAAGACTTTCAAGGAATCCTCAGCAGCAGTCAAGGTTTCGTAGTTGGTAACCAGATTTCTCTGCGTAACGGTAAGTGCGTTGTAGGCAGCACGAGCTTCTTCAATTGCAACCTTAGACTCCAAACTTACAGTACCGATGGCGACAATCTTTTCGGCAACTGCATCAGCGGCAGCTTTGTCTGCGGCTTCGTTGGACGTTTTAATGGTTTCCAGCAGTGCCTTGGCGTCTTCTGCAGCAGCGGCCTTGCTGATGACCAGATAATAATTATCCACTTCGCCATTTTCGGAGGTCACCTCGATGCGAACGGCCATAGGCTTATTCCCATCTACAAAGTAAACCGCATAACGGTCGTGCTTGTTACTTGTGGCGGTTACCTCCAGGCTGCCATCCTCGGCAATTTCTTTCTCATCCTTGCCGGCTGCGTTATCCATGAGGTAAACTTTCAAAGAAGCGTGGCTTTCTGCAACGTCCGGCCAGACATTCATAAATGTCCGTGTAGCACCGGCGGTGAGGAAGGTGTAATAATGCTCCTCGGGTGTAAATTCCGGGCTGACCGTGCCGCCATAAGAGTTAGTTTGGTTTACCTTCAGGCTGCCCAAAGAAGCATCCTGGGACACGGAACGAACAGACACCTTATAAGTACGGGAATCGCTGCCCTTGGTCACAACGATCGTTGCGGTAGCAGCTCCATCGACCATGTTGACCGTAACAGCCTCAGCAGCGCCACCCTCGCAGGCAGTGGGCGTAAACGTGACACTCTGGGTTCCCACAGGCACCACCAGCTCATACTCGTGGCGACCGGGTTCAAATTCCTTCGTAAATGTGCCTACGGAAGCGGATATGCCGGTCAGGTAGGAATTGTTGGTGGTGAGAGCAAAGAGGCAGCCGCTGTCATTGCGGTAGTAAATCGTACCGTCAGGGCCGCAGATGGGGCTGATCAGGCAGTACTGGGGGTGGGTACCGGCATCAAAAATCTCCTCCAGCTGAGCGCCATCAGCGGTGGTGGCGTTGGGATCAATTTTAATGAGGGTCATGCCGCCGGGCTGGCTGTTATAGGTGGCATAGCAATACAGTTTTCCGGTTTCAGCCAAATAGGCGGTAGAAATCAGAATAGAGCCCTGAGGATAGCCCAGCAGAGGAACCTCGTACAGGTATTCCAAGGTATTTGCGTCTACCGCAAAGAGGTTACCGTTGGTAGCGCCCACCTGCATGCCGCCGCCTGCGCCAACATAGACCTTATCACCGTACACAACGGGGGTGGCCGTTGCCTGAGAGGAAATCTTGTTGCTCTTCAGGTCGGACAGTGCACCGGTAGTGGGATTCACCGCAGCGGAAGCAATGTAGCCGTTCTTGGTAGTAAAGTAAATGCGACCCTTTTCTGCGCTGTATGCAACGGAGGAGCGCTGGTCGCCCATACCGGTCAGGGTGATATCGGAGATCACTTCACCGGTCAAACGGTTCAGTGCGTACAAATGGGAGTCACCCTCCCAACCGCTGGCACCATCATCGGTACCAACGATGACCGCATTACCAATCACGGTAGAACCGGCCCAATAGTGTCCGCCAAGGGTAGTCTTACTCCACACTAACTCGCCGGTAGCGGCATTGACGCAGACAAAGTTACCGTCCTTGTTTTCACCGTTCCAGTAGCCGGTATAGACATATCCGTCATGATAGGTAATGGGTGTGTTATTTTGACCGCCCACCGTATCGATGAACGTCCAAACGGATTCCAGAGTCTTTGCATTAAAGGCTTCAATTCTGCCACCGGTCAGGGGACAGAAAATCAAGCCGTCGCCATAGGTGGGAGAAATGATGTTGAAGCCGCCGTTGCCATTCATCTTGTTTGTGGCCAGCACTTCACCGGTCTGCAGGTCAGCCTTCGTGATCGAGGTCTGGCCCATAAAAATCAGTGCGTTATCTGCAATGATCATACCGCTGGGGGTATCCGTCCAGCTGGTGCCTCTGGAAACAATCCATTTAGCCACAGTGGTGGCAGCAGAAACGGGTGTCTTGGCATCGGTGATGGCCATATTGTAGAGGCTGTTGCGGAAATTGGGCCAGTAGGCAGTGGTGTGATCGGTATTTTCCCATGGAACAAAAATCTCTGCATAAGCAGGTGCAGAATCACCGTCACCCAAAGACCACACATACCATGTGCCGCAGGTATCCAGCGTAATGGCGGCTTTGCCGCTGACATCGGTAGTCACAGTCTTGGCATTGGGATCCAGGAGCGTCCGGCTATAAAACACAGCATTTTCAGCAGCAGACGTAAGTGCAACAGCCAAGGGGTGATTCAACTTAGCGGTATACTTGTGGGTGATTTTGTTCTGGTCATCCACAAAATAACGGAAACCTGCCAAAGGCTGAGTGCTGAAATCTTCTTCGGTGTAGCCGGCAACGTCCATAAAATCGCCGCCTTGCAGGATAGTCCGGTCAAGGGATGTTGCATTCGATGTGCCGTTGATGTTAAATGCCATATTGGCAGCAAAACCAAACAGCCCGCTCTCGATGGTCAGGTTTCCGGCCTCACCGCTGACGGTCACATTATTCTTCCACTTTGTGCCGAAAATCTTCTCGTGAGCGTACACCAGCAGATGCAGAGCCGTCACATCTTCTTTACCGTCACCGTCAGCATCATAGCTATAGCTTTCCAGCCCGAAGTTTGCCAGCTTGACGGTGTTTTTCAGAACCTTCGTGGTTACCGGCAGGTAAACCATTGGTTTTCCCTTGTGTGTTCCCGTGCCGGCTGTCAGATAGTTTCCATCGAAGCTGACGGAAATATATACCGTTTCATCGGTTGCTGCATGTGTAGAAATCGGAAACAAGCTGATTACCATTACCAGCACCAGCAGCACACTTAAAATGCGTTTTTTCATTATTTGCGTTACCTCCTAAAAATAGTTATTTCATCGCCTAGATAGGCGTAATAATGGGGTCAGCCAGCACATACCAAAGCTATGTGATTGCTTTATTGATTCAGACAGACTGTTTCTTCTTAGATTGCTGTGCCTGCCGTTGCTGGGCACGCAGCTTTTTCTCTGCTTTCCTTTGCCGATAGATGGCTTCCTGATTTGCCCGTTCCTCTTGAATACGGGCAAAGTTGGATGGATGATTCGGCGTGCTGGGATGGGACAATTTCGCTTTCAGTAAAGCGTTTTTCCAACTACCGAACCGCACTTCGATGAAACTGCCGCCAATCATTTCTCCCGGCCATGGGGTGTGCCCCAATGAAGCCGCACACCGGCACAAATATGAAAGCAGCTGTTCATCCGTATCTGCAGCGTGGGTATTGAGAAAATCCTGCTCCTGCGCTTTCAATGCCTGGGTGACCATTCGCTTGATGGTTGCCTCGTAAATATTGTTTCTTCCTGCGTATCCCATAGATTTCCTTTCTGTGGGACAAATAAAAAAGCCCGGAATGACAGAGATACACTTTCCCTATCTTTCCGAACTTCGGTTCTTCCGTCAGTTCTTAAACACTGTAGACTATTTTATTTGTCACTGGGTAATTGAATACTTCTGCGAATTTCCTCTACGCGGATGGGGTGGCTGTCCTTGATCATAACCCGGACCTCACCGTAATCCAACGCCCTAATCACTTCGATCAACCGCTTTTCTGCCTTGGTCAATACCATACCGGCTTCATTTGACATATTTCGTTCACCTCCAAAACAAAAAACTGCGGCAGTATTTCTACTGCCGCAGCCGTTTTTCTGCGTTACAACAAAACCTCTTTGCCCATCGCGCGGGTGCAAAGAAGGATACCATTCCCGTAGGTCTTCTGACTTATGCCTCAAACGATTACCTGTCTGCCTTCTCAAGTTTGCACTCAATGACTGACTTTCGTCAACGGCAGGTAATCTCGACACTTACAGCGCCGGCAGCGCGGGGACTTACACCCCATTATCTTGTTCAGCCGGTCAGTCTATACGAGCAGTCCGGCCACGGGAACAACTATGAAATTATCTATCAGTGGCATTATAGCACAAAACGGGTAAAAGTCAATAGAGAACCGTAGCGAATCTCACAACAATTCACCTGCTATTTTGGTCATGTTCTACACAAAAACAAACATTCCAAACAGAAAAAGCTTTTCCGGCACCCAAGCAAATTCCAGACCACATTTTTCTGCAAGCTTTGCCACATCAATGCAGTAGGCAGACATACAGCTGATCTTCTTGTCGGGGTGTGCGCAAGGCTCGTTTGTGATTCGCTTGCAAGGGTCGCACAGTGGGCAACCGCCGTAACCCAGGCAAAAGCCCTGAGTGCCTGCCTGCCGTAGTTTGTCTGTAAACCGCAGAACAGCCGCATTGTGGGCCTTTTTAGATTCTATGATACCTTGCTTGTTTTCATAACTGCCGATCTCCCAGATCGTTTGCAGAACCAGTGCCCGCTTTCCGGCTCTCAGCCGAGTCTGCACATCCTCAACAGAACCGCAATCCGGAGGGCAGGAGTAGTTTGCGTTATACTTTCCGCACAGGTTATCCTCGCAGAACTTACGGAAAGACGGATCCTGCACCACATCTTTCGTATCCACAAATGCCGCAGAGAAACCCATTTCCCCTGCCAATTTCAGAATATCTGTATCCTGCATAATTTACACTCCTTATTGGTTGATCTTATACTGCATACACGGTCTGCCGCCGGTGGCATAGTCCGTCTGGGCAGTTACGATACCAGCATCCGTCAGGTATGTTAAATACCGCCGCACGGTCACACTGGTAAGCCCAACCTCGCCGGCAATTTCGTCGCCGGTGAGCCATTTTTCCGTATTTTTACGCAAGTGGGAAATGATACATTGCAGGGTGTTTTCCTGGATGCCCTTGGGGTGGATATCCGTGCTTTTTCTCCTGCCGCTGTCGATAATAAAGTCGATGCTTTTCTGATTCAGCGTATCCAGATCGTTCAGCGCATCCATATGAGCTATGTACTTATCCAGCGCCATTCGGAAGCGTTCAAAGGTAAAAGGCTTAATGAGATAATCCACAATTCCCAAGTGGAGCGCTTCTTCCAGAGACTCCCGCTCGTTGGCAGCCGTAACCATGATGACATCTACCGGGATCTGGCGTTTGCGGATCTGCCGCAGGGTCTCAAAGCCGTCCATCTGGGGCATAAATACATCCAGAATCATCAGGTCAGCTTCGTTGTTTTCCAGAAATTCCAACGCGGCTTTTCCGTCCCGGCAGCTTCCAACAACTTGAAACTGCTTATGCTTGCGAACATACTGCTCATTGATCATTGCCACCATTGGATCGTCTTCCACGATCAATACACGGTACATATCAGCTACGCTCCTTCCCGAATTTTACACTTAAGGAAGCTCCAACGCCTTCCTGCGATTCCACGCAGATCTTACCACCCAGTGCTTCCACCATGGTTTTTACCTGATACAAGCCAGTGCCTCGGCCCTCGCCCTTGGTAGAAAAACCGTTCTCAAAAATCTTCTCCCGGTTCTCTACCTTAATCCCCTCTCCGGTATCCTGTACCGTGATCAGCACCGCACCGGGACGGGAGAAGATCCCAAATATCAGTTCCTTTTTCCCGTCGTATGCAACGCCCTTGCTGTTCATGGATTCAAAGGCATTTTCTATGAGATTGCCGATCACCGTGACCAGTGTTTCTACCGGCAGATGCATATCCCCGGCGCAATAGCTACAGCCCTCACGCAGGGTGAATTTTACATTCAGCTCAGCAGCCCGGGCGGTCTTTCCAATCAGCAATGCCGCAACCGCAGGCTCGTCCACCGCATTCATAATGCTGCTGATCGTCGCTCTTTGAACAATGGTAATGTTCTCAATATAATCTGTGGCTTCCTTGTACATTTCCATCTGGATCAGACCAAGGATCACATGGAGCTTGTTGGTGAAATCGTGGTTATTGGCACGCATGGAATCCACCAGATATCGTGTTCCTGACAGATCCTCCATCAGCTTTGTGTACTCTGTGCGGTTGTGCAGGATCCCTACCGCACCCACACGCTCATGATCCTCCAACAGCGGAATCCGGTCTGCCAGCACATCCAGCTTGCCGATGTTTCCGTGAATGTTAAACTCTTTTCCGCCATCATTCAGAACACTGACCAACCATTGGTTGGACAGCGGTTTTCCGACAATATCCTCCCCTAAAATGGTTTGTGCTGCTTTGTTGGCAAACTGCACGGTCATTTGGGCATCTACCGCCAAGACACCTTCGTTCAGGGACTCCAGAATGTTATCACGAACCTGATACATGGCAGTAAACACATCCGGCTCATAGCCCAGAAGGCTCTTTTTAATCTTGGCAGACATCTCCACAGAGATCATAATTTCCATGAAAATAGCTGCCAATGTAATCAGCAGGAACACCAGCATCGTCTGCAAGGTCTGCTCCCGGATGTTGGACATCAGCATAACCGCGATCACAAAGCCTTGATAATTGCCGTCATGATCATAGATAGCTGCATAGGCCCGGCGCTGGGTACCGGAAGGACCTTTATCGTTTGCAGTGTAGCTTTTATTGTTGTTTGAAAAATCCGGCTTCGTGCCATCGTACACAGAGCCGATCAGATCATGGTTGGAATGATACCGCCGGGTGCTGTCTGCGTTGACTACAGAGATAACATCAATATCCTGCAGCGACTCTTTCAGGGAATCCAAATATTCTTCCAGCACGGGATCTCCACCCTGTAAGGTGATTGGAGATTGAGCAATGGCCTCTGCAATGTTTATGAGGTTATGATCCCGCTTTTGATTTTCAAAGTAAATATTCAAAATAATGCCTGCTGCCCCCAGAAATATGGCAAGGGTCAGGATCAGCACCATCTGTGTCCGAAACATCCGCTTAGTTATGTATTTCAAGGAATTACGCTGATTTTGTTTCTTCATAATTCAGCCCTCCTGCTATCATCATAGCATTAAAAAAGCGCTAATGCAATTTCTTACCCTTTCAAAAACGGCTTTCAAAAATAAAATAAGTGTTTTTATATGACGATTTTCTTAGATAATTTACGAATAATTGTTTTCTGTTTTCGCTCATGATATGTTGCAGCCATCAAAAAAAGGAAAAGGAGTTATCGTAATGAGCGCAATCTTTGAAACTGTTATGCTGGTCTGTTTTGGTCTGTCCTGGCCGCTGAATGTGATCAAGGCCTACAAGGCCGGTACTACCAGGGGAACAAGCCTGCCCTTCATTCTGCTGATCATCACCGGCTACATCGCAGGCATTACCGCCAAGCTGATCTCCGGCCAGATCAATTATGTGCTTGTCGTGTACCTGCTGAACCTTGCCATCGTTTCTATGAATGTGGTGGTGTATTTCCGCAATGCTGCGTTGGACAAAAAGCACGCACGGGGATAACAAGGAGGGAAAGCTTATGGAACGTGTGATCAAAACATACCGGTCACTAAACAGCCTTGCAACAACAGGTGGACTTGTGGTCTTCGGCGGGGCGAAAGACAGGTTGATTCCTCTGGGCGAGCTCAAGGAAACCTTTGATCTTCCATACACATTTTATAACCGGAGCATACCGGGGCTTTGCCTTGCAAATGCAGAAAAAGCTTACGATCAATGTGTTGCGCCGTTAGCTCCTCAGGAGATCTATTTGCACATTGGCGATGCCGATATTACACTGTTTACTGAAAACGCAGCCGGCTTTGATGAAGGGTATTGCCATCTGGTGCAGCACATCCGAAGCCTTGATCAGAAATGCCGCATCGCCATCATTTCTCTGAAAAATCCTGATAATGATTCTGTCATCACTGAACTGAACAAGCATCTGGCAGTAATCGCACAGAACGAGAATTGCGAGTTTTGCGATATTGCTAAGCAGCAGGTATGGAATCCCAAACAGACCAAAGAAGTGGTTTCCTTCCTGTATTCCGTCGGTTTTGTACGGCCCTTAAAGCAAAAGCGCCCCCTGCAGGATATCGCAAAGATTCTATTTTATTACAATGAGGATTATATTGTTCAACAATAGATCTGTCATAGTCAATTTAGTGCATTCAACCTCAATTCATCACAAATTCATCATCAGCAAAATGAATTGCATTATACGTAATTAACTTTTTATGATAAAAAGTTGTGTGAATATAGCAAAAAGCTCCGAAATCTTACGATTTCAGAGCTTTTTGTTGGTCCGAGTGTCGAGATTCGAACTCGAGGCCTCTTGAACCCCATTCAAGCGCGATACCAAACTTCGCCACACCCGGATATTTGCTTGCACGCCTCAGCGCTTGAGTATATTAGCACACCTTGCCGAAAAATGCAAGCATTATTTTTGATTTTTTCAAAAAATTTTTTACTCGCCACGTTCGCCGCTAACGACCTTGCCAATATTCCACAAATGGGCCACGGTTCGCTCGGCTTCTGCCTTCTCAGCATCGTTATCGTACTCCACATAAACGGTGTGGGCACTGCAGTCGGTACACTCAACCTGCACACACCAACCGCCCTCATGGATGATCATTCCGCCGCCCCGACAAATGGGGCAAATATCCAATTCAATATTGTCCATAATTATCTCCTTATCTGAAAACCGTTTGATTGGCATCGTAGATTTCAATTCGCCGGCAGGTCACGTGGTTGGCAACCAGCTCCGGCGCATACCGCCCGATGGCCGCAGCAAGCTGCATAGGGTTCAGGCTGGGATTTTGGCAGCATACCAATGCTTCCAGCTCCACTTCCTGTGCCCCGGCTCGTACTATAAGTTCCCGAATCATCGGAATGATATCCTGCTGAGTAATGCCGTTTTTGCCCTTCTTATCCACAATCAGGCTCTCCCGGTGGAAAAGTGTCTCCAGCTTCTCCCCTGCTCCGGCAGGTACACCGGCATCATACTCGAATGTCAATGCGCACCGCAAAAGCGCCAAGTCACGAATCTTTCTGCCGTCTTCATACACAGTCAAGACCCGTACGCCGCCCACAAGGGCATGATTCAGCCGCTGGCAGATTTCCTCGCATGCAATAGTTTCGCCGTATAAATCAAAATCCAACAACTCACAATGGCTCTGGACGCCCACAGACAGCGGCAGGGCGATGGATACCGAGGGTCGGGGGTTGAATCCCTGGGTGTGGGTCAGGGGCAAGCCGGCCCGCTTGAAAGCACGTTGGAACAGGCGCATCAAGTCCAGGTGGGAAATCCACACAGCATTACCGGTTTTACAAAACAATGCTCTAGGCATCGCAGCCCACCTCCTTCAACAGACCGTTGGCACCACAGCCGGCACAGCCCTGACGGCAGTCCGGCGTAACCAGATTTTCGTATGCACGCTTCCGCTCCCGCAGAAGGAATTTCTTGGACACACCCAATTGGATGGGGTCCCAGGCCAGCAGTTCGTCTTCGCCATAACCACGGGTGGTATAAAACTCCATGTCCACTCCACACTCCCGGAAGGCATCCAGCCATAAGTCGTAGCGAAAATACTCGTCCCAGCCATCCAGCCGGGCGCCGTTGCGGACGGCAGCTTCAATCACCAGCCCCAAACGGCGGTCGCCACGGGCCATCACTGACTCCAGACGGCTCAGGTCAGGTGCGTGATAGTTGTATTCGATGGATTTGGAATAGAAATGATCCTTCAACAGCTTGCACCGGCGCAGATACTCCGCAGGCTCAATCTGCTTTTCCCACTGGAAAGGCGTGTGAGGCTTGGGGACAAAATATGCCGTAGCCACATGAACACGCAAGCCACGTTTTTTGTTTACAGCGTGTTCCTTCCATGCCAGAATAATCTTATAAACCAAATCTGCAATGCCAAGAACGTCCTCGTCGGTCTCCGTCGGCAAGCCAAGCATGAAGTACAGCTTCACATTATTCCATCCACCGGAGAAGGCATTGGTACAGGTGGTCAATATCTCTTCCTCGGTTAGATTTTTATTGATAACGTTTCGCAGACGCTGAGTTCCGGCTTCCGGCGCAAAGGTCAAACCGCTCTTACGGACAGTCTGCAACTTTTCCATTAGCTCCCGGGAGAAGTTGTCCGCCCGCAGAGAGGGCACGGAAAGGTTAATCTTATTCTGGGCGCAATACGGAATCAGCGCATCCGTCAGCTCCTTGAGCTCACGGTAATCAGAAGTGGACAGGCTGGACAGGGTGATTTCATTATTACCCGAATCCTCCAACGTATCCACCGCCTGACGGTACAGCACTTCGGCGCTCTTGCGACGAACAGGGCGATAAGCAAACCCCGCCTGGCAGAATCGACACCCCCGGATACAGCCCCGGAAAACCTCCAGGTTCGCCCGATCATGGACGATTTCGGTGGAAGGGACAATCATCTTGGTGGGCCAGTATGCTTGATCCAGATTTTCAATGATGCGCTTGGTAATCTTGGTGGGCACGTCAGCCAAAGGCACAATCGCACGGAGCGTGCCGTCATCGTTATACTCGTGACGGTAGTACGAGGGGACGTAGATACCGGGAATTTTGGAGACTTCCAGCAGGAATGCTTCCTTGCTCCACCCCTCAGACTTGGCAAGGTCATAGAGGGAAAGAATTTCCGGAGTGATTTCCTCACCCTCTCCCAGAGAGAAAAAGTCGATATAATCCGCCAAAGGTTCGGGATTATAGGCGCAAACACCACCGGCGAAGACAATATTATGCAGCCCCTTACGGTCGGCACTATGCAGGGGTACCCCGGCCAGATTCAGCATATTCAGAATGTTGGAATAGCTCATCTCGTAGCCGATGGTGAAGGCAATCATGTCAAAATCCTTCACCGGGCGTTGGCTCTCCAATGCCCACAGCGGTAGATTGTGCTGACGCATAGCCTGCTCCATGTCGCCCCAGGGCGCAAAAACACGCTGGCACCAGACTCCCTCCATTTCGTTCATTATGCCGTAGAGAATCCGCATGCCCACGTTGGACATGCCGATTTCATAGGTGTCCGGGAAACAGAATGCCACATTCACTCGAACGTCAGCTGGATTTTTCTTAATTTCGTTGAATTCTCCGCCGGTGTAACGTGCGGGCTTTTGCACCGTGGGGAGAATGCGTTGAATCAATTCGGTCATAGAATTACCTCTTAATCGTTTCTTCTCCTATTGTACCGAAAAAAACGTCGCTTTGCAAGGTCTTTTTGCCCGAAACAAGACCAACAAACTTATCCCAAAAGGGAAAAGCCCCAGATGTAACCGAAAAGACGCCCAAGCACCAATAAGCAGGATGCCGGCAAGGCAAATATTTTCTACCCATATACAGCCCCTGTCCCCCAGCCCAATACAGCGAAGCAACCGGCCACCATCCAGCGGGTAAACTGGCAGTAAATTGAATAAGGACTGAAATCCGGCACAGACCGCTGTTCGTGGAATCCAACGGGCGAATACCAGCAAAAAAAGGCCACCCAAAGGTCCTGCCAATGAGCAAACCAGTTCCTGCACCCTGGACAAACCTTCTGCCCTCAATCGGGCTCCCCTTGCTTCAATCTGTAAAGCGCTTGCATGAGCTCCGCAGAATCGAAGGGCTAAAATATGACACCACTCGTGAAACGCCGCCGCTAAAACGATTGCTGTCACCCATTGAAGCGGTAGAATCAATATCATCAACGCAAGTAAAATCAAAATTCCGCCGCTAACTGCCATAAATAATTTGCTGACAGAATTCCGTCATCGCATCCGAAATGGGTGTTCCCTGCTGAATATTATGCACCAAATCTTCCAATGCCGCCACCGTAACCGCCTCATTTCCGGGTAAAAGTAAATCCCGCAACCATAGCCGTCCGGTCGGTAAAGTGAATATCAGTACCAAAATCACAAAAATCGCACCAACTGCATACCATTTTATCCTTTTGGTGGATATTCGTATTTTCCTTTTGCATACGTAGCCCCGGTCGTAAGTAATCTGATAGCCCATGCATCCCCCTCCTTGAGGTCAATATATTCAGCGTTGGATCCGAAATGAACGCTTTTCCCCGTAAAACAAGATTCAGGGCTTGACAGTTGGGGAAAATTTCATTATAATAGCTAGGCTATCGGGGTGTGGCGAAGTTTGGTATCGCGCTTGGTTCGGGTCCAAGAGGCCTCGGGTTCGAATCCCGACACTCCGACCACTCTTTCTTATACGAACTATCAGGCGCTCTGCTCTATGCGGTTACCCCATATTTCGTATTCCAGAAACAAATATGAACCGCACCGGATACCCGGTGCGGTTCTATTTTCCATTTTTCCTGCAGCTGGTTCTTCCTCGCCCATGCCACGCATTGGAGTCATACCACCCCTCCATGGGCCGCCCTTCATCCCTCATCTTCAGTAATAAGATATAAAAACCTTTATCACAAAAAAATCCGGCACCGAATGGTGCCGGATTTCTTTATGGAATTAGTCAATAACCAGAAGACCGTTCGTACCGAAGTCGTACTCACCAATCTCCAGATAGCCGTTCAGGGTGGTGGGCCAATACTTGCCTACCGCCAGCTGACCATTGGAACGGACGTAAATATAGGTGTTAGCGTCCATCTGAATCAGGCCTGCGCCATAAACCTTCTTGCCACCCTCGTAGTAGCAAAGCACGCCATTTTCCTCTACAATGCCGTCCTTGTCCTCGGACAGAACCATCAGACCGTCAGCGCCGAACTCATAGCAGCCCTGTGCCAACAGACCATTGGTGTTGGTAATCCAGTAGGCACCGGTGGCAACCTTACCATTGGACCGAACGTAGATGTAGCTGCCGTTGTATGCAATCAGACCCTTATTATAAGCAATATGACCGCCCTCGTAGAAGAAACCATCGATGATGCCATTCTTGGGTGCGCCGGTAATGCCGTTCTCGTCGAAGTAGACCTTCATGCCGGTGGCAAACAGACCGGAAACATCGTTGGACACGTTGGTGATGTAGTACTCGCCGATGGCCAGCTTACCATTGGAACGAACATAAATGTAGCCGTCACCATAGGCGATCAAGCCCTTGTTGGCCGCAATCTTACCATTCTCATAGTAGTACCAAGCATCGTTCTCGAAGTAAACACCGTTCTTCTCAGCAGGGATGGGGTTCAACAGGTAGCCATTTTCGTCAAAGGTGTAGGTGCCGGAGGCGATGCCCAGGTCATTGACAGGGACATAGTACTCTCTATCCACAACCAGTTCACCGTTGGAGGAGACGTAGATGTAGTTCTCCCCTACCTTGGTCAGACCGTTGCCGGCCATCAGGCGGCAGTTCTCGTAATAACGCAGAACCCCGTCCACCATGGTGATGCCATCGTAGAAACACAGATTGCCATTCCAGTTAAAGGTGTAAATGCCACCAACCACCATATCAAAATCGGTATTATTACGGAACACATATCCGTCGCCAATGATAACGGTATTGCCGCCAAATGCAGGGTCACCGGTGAAGTACCAGTAATTACCGAACTCTTCCACGAGACCAACATGCCAGGGCATCATACCATTGACAACATAGTGATAACCATAATACCCCTCAATAGAAGTAGAACGGATAGCCGTAACGTCCTGCATCAGTTCGCAAGTGTAGTTGTCAAACAGGAACCAGGCTTCATACTTATCGATGAAGGTCTGACCCAGACTCTCAGCATATGCCACATCCTCGGGGTTCGGAGCATAAGTAATGCCGTTCAAGGGTCTATCGGGGTAAGGCAGACGATTAGCGCTGGAAACAGGCTTGTTGGTCACAGGGTCGAAGTAGTAAACCTTGCCGCCCAGCTCCGTCCAACCGGAATAAGCAAAATAAGGATAGACCTGCTGACCTGAGATGAATTGATCGCAATCACTGCGACCGGCAGAGAACACGGTTTCTTCGGCCATGATAATCTCAAAAGAGCATTCACCAGAGGAGCTACCCTTGGTCCAATTAAAGGTATACTCCTTGCTGGAATCCACGGAAAGCACGAACATGCCCTTCGAGCCACTGTCCAAGGTCACGACAGCGACGAGTTCGCCATCCTCATAAATCTCAATGGTATTTCCGTTCCAGCCATCGCCATAGGAATCGGTCATATTGATGACGATGCCTTCCTTATCGAAGCCACAGTCGTCGCAAACAGAGTCATCGCCGTACTGATGTCCATTGTTGGGGACAATGTCGCCGGTGAAGCTCTCACCGCACTTCCGGCAGGTGAACGTGGTGTAGCCACCATCAAGGCAAGTGGGAGGAGTCACAACCGCGTCGCAATTGACATGCTGGCAGGCAGGATAAATCAGCTGGTTGTGAGAGAAACCGCTACAAGTACTCTGAGTAGCAGTGTACACTACTTCACCATCGTAGTAAATCGTGAAGGAGCACTCTCTAGCGAAATTACCCATATACCAGAAGAAGTCATACTCCTTGCTGCGGTCGAAGGTCAAGGTCACGGTATCGGTACGCAATCCGTTTTCCAACTCCACAGCAGCAAATAGCACACCATTTTCATAGATATGGAGCTGATTGCCGTTCCAGCTATCACCATAGGAATCGTTCAGGGTGATAGAAACGTAGATGATGTTCTTGTCATAACCGCAAACATCGCAGACATCATCATCGCCGAACGCATGGCCCAGCGCAGGAGTTTCATCCCCGGTGAAGCTCTCACCGCACTTGGTGCAGGTGTAGGTAGTGTAGCCGGCATCCTTACAAGTAGGAGCAGTCACAACAGCGTCGCAGTTCGCATGGGGACAAGGAGGATAAATGATTGCGTTGTTGGCGAAGAGGTTACAAGCGGTTGTGTCAGCGGAGAACACAACCTCTCCATCAACCACAATCTCAAAGGAGCATTCACTGGACCAGGTGCCCTTTACCCAGAACATATCGTACTCCTTGCCGCCTTCCATCGTGAAGGAATAGGTACCATTGGCACCGGAGCTGATGGTAGCGGTCCCAATCAGGATGCCATCCTCGAAGATGTTAATGGCATTGCCGCCCCAGCCGTCGCCGTAGGAGTCAACCATATTGATGGTAACAGACTTGGATGCAATCGCACCGCAAATGCAGGCGCCTTCGGTATAAACGTGGAGGGCTTCGGTAATATCCATGGCGTTGCAGCAGGGGTAATCCACGCTGTGAGTAGTACCGTTGATGGTATAAACAGGAGCGCTGTGACCCAGCGCATCGCCTTCGGTCTCGCCGCAGACGGAGCAGGTCTTGGGGGTGGTGCAGGTGGCATCGTCCCATTCATGGCTGCAGGGATCCTTAACGGGAATCAGAGCCAAATTCTGAGCCTGGGTACCGGTATAGAAGGCAAAGTAATTATTTCCGGTGGCGCTGTTCAGGGACAGGTACCGGGTTTCGTTGCCATTCTTGAAATAAATGTTGTACAGGCCACCATCCGTCTCCACAACAGTGAACTTCTTAGCACTGTCAACACCAACCAGAGTGCCGGAGTTGCCGGAAGTCCAGCCCAAGTACTTAGCGGTTGCAGTGATGCCCTCGGCATAAATGTAGTAGGTCTCGTCGGCGTTCATCTCCAGAACAAAAACCTGGTTGGCAACAGGATTGGTAACCTTAGTCGGAAGCGTCTTAGAGCCGCTGTCAACAGCCTGATAACGCTTGGTGCTTGCGGTACCCAGACTGTTGGTCATATACCAATAGTTACCGTTGGTACGAACTGCGGCAATGTAATAGCGACCGGAGATGCTGTTATCCTCGGCATTGCAGACGGAGCAGATGCCGTTCACAAAGCTGTGACCCAAGGCAGCCTTCTGATTATTCACGTCGACATCGCCACACTTGGTGCAGGTATGGGTGGTATAGCCTGCGGCAGTGCAAGTGGGAGCAGTCACAACGGACTCATAAGAATGCTCGCACTCGGGAGTGGTGTTAACATTCAGCTTCCAGAACGCAAGGGTCTGACCCTTGGTGTTGCCGGTGGTATCGGTGTAAGCGCGCCAGTCAGAACCGTTGTAAACACCCAGATAGCGGCTGGTGCCGGTGTGCTTCAGGTAGCCGGAAGCAGAATCCACAATCCAAGTCTTGTTGGTATTGGTACCGACTCTGACACCGTTGTTTGTTTTGGTCGAATACAGCCAGGTCTTCGTGGATCCTGCCACATAGATGGTCAGGTCACTGCCACTGATGCTGATATTCCATGCCATGTCATCAGAAGAGGTGCTGGTCATGGAATTACCGGAAACAGTAACTTCCTTGGCCACAGGGGCTTTGCTGGTGCCATTATTGTTGGTCAAAGCCCAAGTCTTGGTACCATTAGACATCGTAATGGCAATGGTGTCTGTGGCAGAAATGTCAGAAAGTGCAACCTTCGTCCAGGTATAGCTTTCTGCTGCATTGGCCTGAATGGATGCAGTAACCGGCAAGAGTGCCAGCATCATGCACGCAACCATAACCAAGCTCAAAATCTGCTTGAATTTGCTTTGCATTTGAATACCTCCAAATTTTGATATCTATTAAATCATACCAAAAACCTATCAAAATTTCAATGACTATTTTAGTGAAACTGATCATTTTCAATGACATTGCGCCGGAGATTTATTTTTCGTCATCCTTCCGGGCTAAGTCGCTTGACTTTCCTCTGTTTCTCGTGTAAATTTAACGCTGATACAAATGATTGAGGTAACAGGAAATGGATTTTTTGGTGCATTTTTTGATAACTGGCTTCTTACTGGGCATCGGACTGGCTATGGATGCGTTCTCCGTTTCCTTGGCTAACGGATTGAATGAGCCGTGCATGAAGCGTCCCAAAATGACTGGCGTTGCCGCAATGTTCGGTTTTTTTCAAGGACTGATGCCCCTGATTGGCTGGTTAGGTGTGCATACTGTATTGCAGTATTTTTCTGTCTTTGAGAAGCTGATTCCCTGGATTGCACTAACGCTTCTGGGCTGGATTGGCGGAAATATGATTTCCGACGGCATCAAAAACAAGGACGACGATACCTGCCGTGCGGTTGGCTTTAAAGCGCTGCTGATACAGGGTATCGCCACCTCTATCGATGCGCTATCTGTGGGTTTTACGATCTCTGAATATAATTTTCTGCAAGCATTGGCTACAGCCGTGCTGATTGCAGGTGTTACCTTTGTGATTTGCTACCTAGGCATTCTTATTGGCAAGAAAGCAGGCACCAAACTGGCGGGCAAGGCAGGTATTCTGGGCGGTGCTATTCTGATTTTCATTGGTCTGGAAATATTCATCACCAGCTTGTTCTAAAATTCAATCCCCCACCGAATGGTGGGGGATTGAATTTTTATGTCACGAACAGCCGCCGGCAAGCCTGCGCCAAGGATTGGAGCGTATCACAGCCTACCATAGTACAAAGGCTTTGGAACGCTTGTACGCTTCGCAGGTGCGGCCAATGGCGCTGAGGGATGGGGTTCAACCAAATAACCCGACCGGACAGCCGTTTAACCTCCGTCAGCATCGCAAGTGCCCGGTTCTGATCGATGGTTTTGGTATCCGAGAGAATGAGCAACGTGGTGGAATCATTCAGCACAGGAGGATGCCGGGAAATCAAAGCGCTCAAGGCGCTGCTCAAATCCGTACCCTTTCCGTAAATGCCGCTGTCCCGAACATAATCCCTGAAGAATTCCATGTTTTGCAGACTAAAGGCATTCGCCTCCACCATTTGTTCGGAAAATAAAAACACCCGGGAGCTTTCAGACACCTGATCTAAGGACTGAATAAAACGAAGCGCAAACTCGGAAAACTGAACCATGGAGCCGGATACATCGCACAGAAGCACCAAATGTTTCCTGCGCTGACGCTTTTTGCGATATTGCAACCGATTCAAACTCCCCCCGGTCTCCAGCCCCTTGCGAATGGTACGTCGAAAATCCAGCTTACTGCCCTGCCCTGTCCGTTTTCGCTTCGCAGTAAGCTCACCGCTGAGCTGTTGCGAGAGCTTGTGGATGATGTCGATGGCTTTGGGAATATCCTTGTCGGAAAATTTGGAGATATCCCGAAAGAGCATTCCAAGTTCGGGATCCGATGCCTCAGCGCCAACGGCTGCATCCTCCATGCGCATTTGCTGTTCCAGAAGGGACTTGGCAAATACGGAATGGATGAAGTTGCTGTAAAGCTCTGGGTTACGCTCCATGTTATCCCGATAGCGCTCCATAAACTTGCGTAGCCGGTCCCGCTCCTGCCGGGGCATGGTCACATAGGTCTGCATCTGATCTTCACTTAAATCTAAGGGTTGCCCGTTAACCTGCAGTTCCTCCGCAGCATCGGACTGAGCCTGGCGGATTTGCTCCTCCCGCAGCGCCTGCTCCTTAGCCTGCTGACGCATTTTTTCCTCGCTGATAAAGAACCCGTCAAAAACCCGGTCAAAAATCAGCTGTTCCTCCCGGGAATTGGCATAAATGGTACGCAGAGCGGTTCTCACCTGCTCCCGATCCGAAAATCCGACTTCCGTCAAAATCAACGCCGCATCTGCATTTTCTTTCGGACTGACTGCAACCCCTTCGAGTCGGAGCATTCGGGCAAACAGGGATAGCTTCTCCAGATAAACCTGGGGGTCAGACATGGTGATGGCCTCCGCAGGATCCGCCGCACTGACAGCTGTGGGGTAGGTTCTCCAAATCCTCCAGAACAGACAAGTCTTCGTTGTTTTTCAGCACAAATCCCGCAGTCTGCCGGAGGGCATCCGGAGATAGTTCCCGAATTCCCAGGGCATCGAGGGCCGCCGCCCAGTCCAGGGTTTCCGCAATGGACGGCTTTTTCAATACAGATTCGCTGGAGCGAAGCTTTTGAACCGCAGTAGCCACCTGGACACAGAGACGATCATCAATGTGGGGCAGCTTTGCCCGAAGAATGGCCAGCTCTTTTTCCAGGTCAGGATATTGAATATAAAGGTACGCACAGCGCCGACGCAGTGCCTCAGACAGCGGTCGTGCCCGGTTGGAAGTCAACACCACGAAGGGGATGGATTTGGCATGAATGGTGCCCACTTCAGGAATGGTGACCTGCATTTCAGACAATAATTCCAGCAAAAATGCCTCAAATTCCTCGTCTGCCTTATCAATTTCATCAATAAGCAGAACCACGGGTTTTTCTGAGCGGATGGATTTCAGCAAAGGGCGCTCAAGCAGGTATTCGTCGCTGAACAAATCTCGAGTCAGTTCCTCAGAATCCTTGGTGTCTTTTCCGATTTGAATGGCGAGGAGCTGCTTCTGATAATTCCACTCATAAAGGGCTTTGCTTTCGTCGAGCCCCTCGTAGCACTGCATACGAACCAGCTCCCGGTCCAACACCGACGCCATCACCTTTGCGATTTCCGTTTTGCCTACGCCTGCGGCGCCTTCAATCAACAATGGGCGGCCCAACTTTAACGCAACAGTCAACACAGTAGCCAGCGTATCATCGTAGATATAATTGCAAGCATCCATTTTCTGTTTCAGTTCAGTAATATTCATATTCATCACTCCTTTTCTTCATTATATCGGCAAATCCGGCAAAAATCAACATAGCAAAAATGTCCACGGCGATACCGTGGACATTTTTTACCCCAGATATTCCCGAAGGAGCGCCAGAGCTTTCTTTTCGATTCTTGACACCTGTACTTGACTGACCCCGAGGACCTTAGAAACACGATCCTGGGTCAAACCATGGAAGTAACGAAGGTGAATGACCATGGACTCCCGCTCCCCCAGCCGGTCAATCGCTTGACGCAGAGCAATTTTCTCCAAAATCCGCTCCTCAGATTCTGTGTCAGTCAGTATATTCTCAAGAGAGAAACCTTCCTCCCCGATTTCCCGGTTGATGGATTCCGTGGAGGCGGTTGCGGTTTCCGCAATTGCGATATCCTCCGGGGAAATTCCGGTTTGTTGAGCAATTTCCTGCACTGTGGGTTCCCGCCCCAGGGCGGTTGTCAGCTGCGTGCGCATATTGCGGATGGTTGCCGCCTGCTCTTTCAGTGTGCGGGATACCTTCACCGCGCCATCATCTCTTAAAAAGCGGCGAATCTCCCCGGATATTTTCGGCACAGCATAGGTAGAAAACTGGGTGCCATATTCCAAGTCAAAGCCCTCTACCGCTTTCAAGAACCCCAAACATCCCAACTGATACAGATCCTCTGTGTCCACCCCGCGTCCTATGAACCGCTTGGCAACGGACCAAATCAGTCCTGCGTTTTCCTCAACCAAGGTTTCCGACGCCTGGGAATCACCAGCTTGTGCCTGGCGAATTAAATCCTCGGTTTTACTCATTTTCTGCGTTGAAGCTTGCGGCGCATATGTACGGTAGTGCCCTTCCCTGCCACAGAAACGATTTCCAGCTCCGTCATAAAGCTCTCCATAATGGTAAAGCCCATGCCACTGCGGTCCGAACCTCCGGTGGTGTACATGGGACGACGAGCTTGCTCGATATCCGGAATACCGATTCCTTTGTCCTTCACCACAATATCCAGGGTTTGCCCCTTCAAAATGCGACAGCGCAGAGTGATAGAACCCAGCTCATTGGGATAAGCATGGACGATACAGTTGGTCACCGCTTCAGACACAGCGGTGCGGATATCTCCCAATTCCTCCATAGTAGGATCGAGCTGCGATGCAAAGCAAGCCACCGCCGCACGGGCAAAGGCCTCGTTGCAGGACTTGCTGGGAAATTCCAGGGTCATATAGTTTTCAAATTTCATGATACTGCCTCCTTGATTTGTACTAATTTATCTACACCGGATGCCCGAAAAACCTTCATGGGCTGCTCTGCCAAACCGGATAATATTAAGGTGCCTTCAATTTGTGTCATGCTGCGTAGCGCATTAATGACCACCGCAATGCCGGAGGAATCCACAAAGCTGACTTCGTGAAAATCCAGCACACAAACAGCTGGGGTATATGCCTCTATCTTTGCCGCAATGGAGTGAATGTAGGTTTTGGCGCAATGATGGTCAATCTCCCCGGTAAGCGCCACAGTCAATCGACCATCCTGCAGAAAACTTGTAAAGTGCATATTGGGTGCCTCCTTCAAAATTTGCAAGAACAGTATAAAAAACTCCGACTGTATTTACAGTCGGAATCGGGCAAATATAAAAAAAGGAGCCACCATTTGGTGGCTCCTACGTAATTAGAGTTTCTTCAAAGCAGCTTCGCTTTGCTCCAGCTGAGCAATCAGGTCACGAGTCTTGTTGGCCTTTTCACGCTCGGCATTGACAACCGCCTCGGGCGCACGGGAAACAAACTTCTCATTGGAGAGCTTTGCTTCCAGGGAATTCAGGAACTTTCGTGCGCTTTCCAGTTCCTTGCCAATACGCTCCAGCTCCTTAGCCACGTCCACCAGCTGACCCATAGGGATATACAGCATGGCATCGGCAGTGGTGATGGTCACCATGCCATCCATATTCTCGGGCTCTGCGGCGAGCATGGTCACTTCGTCAGCATAGGCCAGACGCTGCAGGAAGCCTTCACCTTCAGCAAACAGCTCCTTCTTGGCAGTAAGGATGAACAGCGCAGCCTTCTTGCTGGGAGGCACGTTCATCTCAGTACGGCGGGCACGAATGGCACGGATGGCCGCCATGACGGACTCCATCATGTCCTCCTCGGCCTTAAATGCCAGCTCTACCTTGAACTCAGGCCACTGTGCCACAATCAGAGCATCTCCCTCATGAGGGATGGACTGCCAAATTTCTTCCGTGATGAAGGGCATGAAGGGATGCAGCAAACGCAAAACCTGATCCAGGACGTATACCAACACCTGGATGGCAGTCTGCTTACGATCAGCATCCTCAGAGTACAGACGGGCCTTGGTCAGCTCGATATACCAGTCGCAGTAGGTATCCCAGATGAAGTCGTAGACCTTCTGCACGGAAACGCCCAACTCATACTTCTCCAGATTCTCGGTGACCTCGGCAATCAGAGTGTTCAGCTTGGACAGCACCCACTTATCGGCGATTTCCAGCTTATCCAGAGCGGGTAGCTCGTTGACAGCGTCTTCGCCCAGGTTCATCAGAACGTAACGACTGGCATTCCACAGCTTATTGGCGAAGTTACGCATAGCCTCGCAGCGCTCCACGTAGAAACGCATGTCATTTCCGGGAGAGTTGCCGGTGACCATGTTCATACGAAGCGCATCGCAGCCATACTTCTCAATCATCTCCAGAGGATCGATGCCGTTGCCCAGGGACTTGGACATCTTGCGACCCAGGTTATCGCGAACCAGACCGTGAATCAGCACGGTGTGGAAGGGTGCCTTGCCCATATGCTCCAGACCGGACACAATCATACGGGATACCCAGAAGGTGATGATATCGTAGCCCGTGACCAGAACATCGGTGGGGAAATACTTCTTCAGATCCTCGGCATCCTCATTGGGCCAGCCCAGAGTCTCGAAGGGCCACAGAGCGGAGCTGAACCAGGTATCCAGCACGTCGGGATCCCGCTCAATATTGGCGCTGCCGCACTTCTCGCAGACGTGAGCATCCTCCCGGGAGCAGGTCATATGGCCGCAATCGGCGCAGTACCACACAGGAATCTGGTGACCCCACCAAAGCTGACGGGAGATGCACCAGTCGCGGATGTTGTTCATCCAGTTCATGTAGTTCTTGGTGAAGCGCTCGGGAACGAACTTAGTTTCGCCCTCGTTGACGGAGCGAATAGCCTCATCAGCCAGAGTCTTCATCTTCACGAACCACTGGGCGGAAATGATGGGCTCAACGTCCTTGTGGCAGCGGTAGCAGGTGCCAACGTTATGGGCGTGATCTTCGATCTTCACCAGGTAACCCTGCTCTTCCAGGTCGGCCACGATGGCCTTACGGGCATCATAGCGATCCATGCCAAAGTACTTGCCGCCCAACTCGTTGACCTTACCGTTATCATCCAAAACCCGGATGATTTCCAGATTATGACGCAGACCAACCTCAAAGTCGTTGGGGTCGTGGGCGGGGGTCATTTTGACGCAGCCGGTACCGAACTCCATTTCGGCATAGTCATCAGCCACTACAGGAATTTCCTTATTCACCAGGGGAAGAATCACCTTCTTGCCCACGATATCCTTGTAGCGCTCGTCATTAGGGTTAACGCAGACGCCGGTATCGCCCAACATGGTTTCGGGACGGGTGGTAGCCACCACCACCTCACCGGAGCCATCGGCCAGAGGATAACGGATATGCCACAGATGGCCCGGCTTGTCCACGTACTCAACCTCGGCATCAGACAGTGCAGTAACGCAATTGGGGCACCAGTTGATGATCCGACTACCCTTGTAAATCAGGCCCTTTTCGTACAGGGAAACGAAGACCTCACGTACGGCCTTGGAGCAACCTTCATCCATGGTAAACCGAGCTCGCTCCCAATCGCAGGAGGAACCCAGCTTTTTCTGCTGCTCCACGATGCGGTTGCCATACTTGTGTTTCCAATCCCACACACGCTCCAGGAACTTCTCACGACCCAGGTCATAGCGGCTCAGTCCCTCGTTCTTACGAAGCTCCTCCTCAACCTTAATCTGGGTGGCAATGCCGGCATGGTCCACACCGGGAATCCACAGTGCGTCATAGCCCTGCATCCGCTTAAAGCGAATCAGCGTATCCTGCAGGGTTGCGTCCATGGCGTGGCCCATGTGCAGCTGACCGGTAACATTGGGGGGCGGCATGACGATGGTAAAGGGTTTGGCCCCCTCTTTGCCCTGGGGGCGGAAATAACCGCCATCTTCCCACATCTTGTAGATTTCATTTTCGACTTGTTGAGGTTCGTACACCTTCGGCAGTTCTCTTGCCATATTAAATCTCTCCTTATGAGTAATTTACAAAATAAAAAAAACGCCCTAAGAGCCTAAGCTCTCAGGGCGAAACATACATTCCGCGGTACCACCTGAATTCCCTTCCGGGCACTCAAAGCTATAACGGGCACACCCGGCTTCCCCTACTGCGGTTCGGGAAAACTGCTCCGGGGCGACCATCCGCATCCTCTGTATGCCCTCGCACCAACCGGGCACTCTCTGACCAGGATAAGAGGCGGAACCTCCCCTTCTTCACATTTCTTTCATAGATTACCACGTTTTTTGCCTCGTGTCAACTGTTTTCCCGGTTGACGGGGAAGAAATTGTGACATATAATAAGAAAGTTATCTTATTGAGAATTGTGAGTTGATTCCATGAAGCTATCCCTAGTCGTTCCCTGCTACAACGAGGCAGAAAATGTGGCTGCCTTCCAGGAAGCGGTCATTGGCGCCTTTCGGGGGTGTGGATATGATTATGAAATTGTTTTTGTGAACGATGGCAGCAAGGATGCCACGCTGCACAATCTGAGAAAGCTCCATCACGCTCAGGCTTGCCCTACCAAGGTCATTTCTCTGTCCCGGAATTTCGGCAAAGAATCCGCTATTTATGCCGGAATGGAGCATGCCAGCGGCGAATATATTTCCCTCATCGATGCAGATTTGCAGCAACGTCCGGAAATCGTGCGGGATATGGTGAAAATCCTGGATGAAAAGGCAGAAATCGATGTGGTCGCTGCCTACCAGGACCGTCGGGGCGAAGGCAAGGTGCTCTCCTTCTTCAAAAAGCGCTTTTACGGCATCATCAATCGGCTCTCCGATGTGAGCCTTCATGCCGACGCCAGCGATTTCCGTACCTTCCGTCGCAGTGTCCGGGACAGTCTGCTTGAGCTGGGCGAATATCACCGTTTTTCCAAAGGTCTGTTCAGCTGGGTGGGATATGAGACGGAGTTCATCCCCTACACCGCCTGCGAGCGTCATGCCGGCACCACCAAGTGGAGCTTCCGCAAACTGATGAACTATGCCATTGAGGGCATCATCGGCTTCTCTACCAAGCCCCTTCGTTACTCCATCTACATTGGCTCTTTTGCAGCCATTGCAGCTGTTTTTTACGTGATTTGGGTGATTCTCGAAAAGCTGATTTGGGGTATCGCCATTCCTGGTTATGCAACCATCATCGTGCTGATTCTTGTGTTAGGCAGCATCCAGCTGTTCTGCATCGGCATCATTGGCGAATACGTGGGACGAACCTTCGAACAAAGCAAAAACCGCCCGGTTTATATGGCAAAATACGTTCTTGAATATGATGAAAACAAGCAGGACTGATGTCCTGCTTGTTTTATTATAAAAATACGTACTTCAAAATGAACAGCAACGCCAGAATATACACCAAAGGCTTGACCTTCTTACCCTTACCGGTAACCAGGTGCAGAACCACGTAAGAGATAATTCCCAGGGAGATGCCCTCGGAGATGCTATAGAACAGAGGCATTGCGATGATTGCGATATAGGCAGGAATTGCCTCAAGAAGATTATCGTCATCGAAACGAATTTCCACCACGGAGCTAAACATCAAAAAGCCAACCATGATTAGCGCAGGGGCGGTGGCAAAGGCAGGAATTGTAATGAAAAGGGGTGCAAAAAACACGGAGAGCAGGAACAGCAGACCGGTAACAATAGCAGTCAAACCGGTACGGCCACCGACGGCAACACCGGATGCAGACTCCACGAAAGTGGTAACCGTAGAAGTACCGAGTACGGCACCGGTAGTCGTTGCAATCGAATCCGCCAGCAGGGCGGGCTTGATTGCAGGCAAACGACCATCCTTATCCAGCATTTTCGCCTTGGTTGCAACGCCAATCAGCGTACCCAGCGTGTCAAACAAATCAACAAACAGGAACGCAAACATCACGACTACGAAATCCATAATCTTGATGCTGCCAAAATCCACATTAAAGCACTGGCCAAAGGTTTTGCCCAGACCGGAAAAATCAAAGGAAACGATTTTCTCGGGAATCAAACTGTAGAAGCCTGCGGCCGCATTGGGCTCATAAATACCGGTCAGCTGACAAACGATGCCGAGGCCCCAGGTGATGAGGATGCCAAACAGAATGGAACCCTTCACTTTCTTAATGTGCAGCGCCGCGGTAACCAACACACCCAGCAGTGCAAGCAGCGCACAAATACCATTGGTGGAGAAATTGTCAGTAAAGCTGGTGATGGTAACCAGAGTGGAAGAATCCACCGCCAATCTGGCATTCTGCAGACCGATAAAGGCGATGAACAGGCCGATGCCAACGGAAACGCCCCGTTTCAGCGTCAAAGGAATGGCATTGAAAATCGCTTCACGAACGTTGGTCAAGGACAAAATGATGAACAGGATGCCCTCGGCAAACACCGCCAGGAGTGCAATCTGCCAGCTATAACCCATGCCCTGCACCACGGTATAAGCAAGGTATGCATTCAAGCCCATTCCCGCAGACAAAGCAAAAGGAAGATTCGCCATCAGCGCCATTGCCGCCGTACCGATGAAAGAAGCGATCGCTGTGGCCAGCAGAACTGCCGTTCCGTCCATTCCCGCATCACTCAAGATTTGCGGATTGACCGCCAGAATATATGCCATGGTCATGAACGTGGTTATACCGGCGATGACTTCTGTCTTTACATTGGTATTATTCTTTTTAAGTTTAAATAGTTTTTCAAACATTTTCAACATACTCTCTCTTTTTGTTTAAACAGTTCTTCCGGTCAATGACATCGCAAGATTGGCCATATACTCACAATCAGAGAATGCAGACAAGGCTCTAATTGCGGTTTCAGTATATATTCTAACCAATTCTTCGCACTTTTCCAGCCCATAAAGTCGGACAAAGGTATTCTTCTGGGCATCCACACCAACAGCCTTGCCCAACTCCTGAGCATCACCGATGACATCGAGCATATCGTCACGAATTTGGAATGCCATACCAAGAGCACCAGCAAAGGTCGTCGCTGCTTCCACCTGGGCTTCGGAGCCACCTCCGGCAAGCACGCCCATCACACAGGCTGCATGAATCAGCGCACCGGTTTTACGGCTCTGAACGTCAATAACCTCCTGCTCCGAAAGCTCGCGCTCCTCACTCATGATGTCCAGCACCTGACCGCCTACCATGCCCAGAGAACCAGCACACTCCGCCAACACCGCCATGGCACGACAATTTCCACCGGTGGAGGCCACAGCAAAGGCATCGGTCAACAACGCATCGCCAGCCAGGATTGCCATCGCTTCGCCATAGACCTTGTGATTGGTCAGACGACCACGACGATAATCATCATTGTCCATGCAGGGCAAATCGTCATGAATCAGACTGTAAGTATGAATCATCTCGATGGCTGCTGCATAGGGAGCCGCCTTTTCCCACTCCCCGCCGCACATCCGGCAAAACTCGAAAGCCAGCACCGGACGCAGACGCTTTCCTCCGGCCAGGAGACTGTAACGGATGGCATCGAACAGCTTGGACTGGGGCTCAGTATCAAAACGTGCGTACCATTTATTCAAATAGTCCTCGATGTATGCCCGGTATTGGGCGGTACGGTCATTCATTGGGCATATCCTCCAGTACCGGGGTGCCGTCAGGGGCGGTCATCACTGCCTTCACCTGCAGCTGTGCGTCGTCGAGCATTTTATTGCATTCGGAGGCCAGGGTTGTCCCCTCCTGAAAAAGCTTCAGAGATTCCTCCAACGCCACATCGCCCCGCTCCATGGCACGAACGATTTGCTCCAGGCGCTGCATTTTTTGTTCAAAGGTGGCGTTCGGAGCCATAGTTCCGTTATAAGAATAAAGGTCTTCCATTAGGGTACCTCCTGAATATCTGTGACTGCGGCAGAAACGACGCCGTCGCTGAGAGAGATTTTGAGTTGATCTCCGGTGTGAATCTGTTGAACCGAGCGGACCAAATTGCCATCAGCAGTTTGAGTCATGGCATAGCCACGGGTCAACACCTTTAATGGGCTCATAGCATCCAGCTTGGCGGTAAATGAAATTGCTCGTTGGCGCTTGCGGTCCAGCTGGCTGGCCTGCACGGCCACTAAGCGCTGGCGCAGATGAGTCAAATTGGTTCGCCGCTGTTCAAAATAGCCCATAGGGCTGCGAAGCGCAGGACTATCAGACAGCACCTTAAGATGCTGCTTAGCACTGCGGATATGTCGGGTTAATGCGGAACACATGGCCGAGCAAGCGCCGTCCAGGGTCTGCCGCAGGGCATCCTGGTCCGGAACTGCCAATTCCGCCGCATTGGAGGGAGTTGCAGCCCGCAAATCCGCCACATAGTCAGAAATGGTCACATCTGGCTCGTGACCCACGGCAGAAATCACAGGAATGGAACACTGATAGATGGCATGAGCCACGATTTCCTCGTTGAAAGCCCATAAATCCTCAATGGATCCGCCGCCACGTCCCACAATCAGCAAATCCGCCAGTTTGAAATGATCCGCATAGCCAATAGCCGCGGCAATTTCACCGGGAGCCTCAGCGCCCTGTACCCGAACAGGCAACAGCAGAACCCTGGTCAGAGGATAGCGCTTTTTCAGAATACGGAGCATATCATGCAGTGCCGCACCGGCAGAACTGGTGATGATGCCGATTGTTTTCGGATACTGAGGCAAAGGTTTTTTATGCGCCGAATCAAACAGGCCCTGGGCTGCTAGTTTTTGCTTTAGCGCCTCAAAGGCAGCATGCAGATCACCGATACCATCCATCGCCATGGCGGTACAATATAGCTGGTAAGCGCCATCCCGGGGAAAAACCGAAATCTTTCCCATGGCAATAACTTTCACGCCGTTATCCGGGCGGAAGCGCAGGCGCATGGCACTCCCCTTGAACATCACACATTTCAGTGCGGCGGCGCCGTCCTTCAGCGTGAAATAATGGTGTCCGGAAGGATAAACCTTATAATTGCTGATTTCGCCACGGATAGCCACGTTTCCAAGCATGGGGTCCGCATCCATCCGGGAACGGATATATTCGTTAATCTGAGCAACGGAAAGAATGTTTTGTTCCATATCAAGGCTCCTGCAGTCGATGGGTCAGCACTGCTACCCCCAGGGCATTGTCGGTAGAAAACTGAGGTTGGGCAAAAATCGGATTCAACGGTGCGAGAATCTGCCGGAGCATAGAGTTGGATGCCACGCCTCCGGAAAATATCACAGGCAGTCCAGGATAAGCCACCATAGCTGCTTGCGTCACAGAAAGGACCGCGTGCGCCACACAACGAAGCGCATAACCGGCTGTTTCGGCAGGGCTATTTCCTTTTTCATGATACTGCTGCACCTTATTTTGCACGCCGGACAGGGAACACTCCAACCCTTGACGCTTGACCTTGAAAAAGTCCGTCGCCTGGGCATCCTGACTCAAAGCATCCAGGTGCTTACCGGCGGGAAAAGGAAGATTCAAAAGCTGACCGGTACGGTCAATGAGTTGGCCTGCGGATATATCCGTCGTGCCACCGATTTTGATGCAGCGAACGTTTTTGCCCTCCGGTTCTATGAGTAGAAGCTCCGTGGTACCACCGGACAAATGCCACCCCAAATGAGGTTGGTCCAGCAAATCCATACGTCCGGCGCTCCACGCTGCTGCGGCCACATGGCCCTGCTGGTGGGACACCTCCACCAGGGGCACCCCCAGAGTATCCGCCAGCAGGCGGGCATGGGAAAGCCCCACCATGAAGCAGGGCATATAGCTACCCTCTACCGCGCGGGGACGTGTGCTTACACCAACTGCGGTGATGGGAGTCTTTTGAATATGGGAAAACAGCCTGCCGGAAAGCTCCGGCAGGCTTTTGATATGGCTAAATACCGCGTCGGATTGACGCAAGCCCAGCTCCCCTGCCTTCACAGGCAGAAGCCGGGATTCATTCACACCTTGCTCTCCATCGAACCAGGCAATAGAGGTGGTGTAATTACTGGTATCGATGCCGATAACGCTCATTGGGCATCCTCAGCGTTCAGGCTCCGGGCAAAAGAGCCCAGAATACCATTGACGAAAGCACCGGTATCGTCACCGTCGTACTTCTTGGCCAGGCGAACGGCCTCGTTCACGGCAACACCCACAGGCACATCGTCCACATAGAGAATCTCAAAAATCGCCAGCTGCATGATTGCCCGGGTCAAACGGGAAATGCGGCTCACATCCCATCCGATGGAAAACTGCTGAATATGTCCGTTCAGTTCCCCGGCACGGTTGGCAACACCGGAAACCACCTTATCCAGATAGGCAATCTGAGGGCGGTTCGGGCGCTCTGCATAAATCTCGTTCTCTTCGGACAGCTGGGCATAATACTCCTTCGCCAGGCGGACAGCAACCACCTGCTCAGGCTCTTCGCCGGTGAAATCCCGGCCATAAATCAAATGTACCGCCAGTTCTCTGGCGTTGGATCTGGTCATAAATGCCCCTTACTGGCGCACGATGCCACAGATATTGACGTTGACATCGATAACGCTGACACCAGCCATGGACTCAAGAGCACCGGTAATGGCTTCCTGAATTGCCTTGCCCACCGCAACAACACTGTGACCATAGCTTACAACCACGTTGCAATCGATGGTCAGCTCGTCGTTGTCGCCAATATTGACCTTCAGGCCCTTGCCCCAATTCTTTTTGACGATTTCAGCGCCGGGCTTACTGGTCAGACCCACATAGCCCTCAATATCAGCCAGGGACTGCACAACGATGGTGCAGATAACATCCTCAGAAATCATGACGCGACCATTGTCCTGAACTTGGGTGATGTATTGCTTATTTTCAGCCATGGTATAATCCTCCTGTAATACCGCCACACACTAGGCATGGCATATTTTTGTTCATTATACCACGACATAAGAAAAATTACAACAGATTTTTCAAAGAAATATGGCTGTGCTTATTTGACCTCAACCACATGGATATCGTGAACAGTCAACTCCGTCTGGGTAAGAACGATGTCGGCAATCAAGGAAACATCGGTTTGCTGCAATCCACCTTCAGGCGCTGCAACTGCCACAGAAATCCCCTTGTCACTCATGTACGCAACGCAGTCGGTATAGCCTTTGGCAATCACCAGGCTTTCAATTTGTGCCTCACACAGAGCGGTTTGGACAATTTGCTCCAACTGTGCAGAGGATTGGGACGCCTGGTTTTCATCGCCGTAGGCCATGGCTTCCTGCAACAGCGTCACTGCGCTGTCACGAGCCTTCTGACGTGACAATCGAACAGCCGAAAAGTAATCCGTCACCGTGTCCACGCTGCCACCGCCAACCTGCACCGATTCCCCATCCAGAATGAGCAAATCGTCAGACATGACCTTGCTGGCATCCAGAGTGGCCGTCAACTCCGTGGCATTGCCCCCACCAAAATGCCAATTCAAATAGATTCCGCCGCAGACCGCAAAAAGCACACCAGCCGCCATTAAGTTCTTCTTCCAGTTTTTCAATTTCATGTAATGATACCTCCATTCATTTCATTTTCAACACAGAAATTCGGTCCGCTCCCAATCCGGTTGCATCCGCAACGGCTTCTACCACCGCCAATCGCACAGCCGGATCCGCCGCACCCTGACAAATCACCACAGCGCCCCGATATTTGGGGTAACGGATATGTTGAATCAGCCCCTGCTGGTTACGGTCAGAATCGGTAATGATGACCGTTTCCTGTCTAAGCCCCCCATCACTTTTGTCGGACTGATACACCGTAATCTGCCCGGTGTCCATTGTCAGCATCAGCTTCACTTTGCCTACCCCATCAATATGGGAGAGGATACGCTCCAAATCCGCAGTTTGATCTGCCGGCTCACTTAGGACAGTATTTGGGGTCTGTTTCTCGATTGTATTCCATTTGGGAATCGCCATCAAACCAATGCCAAGAAGTAGAACGATGAGTGGGAAGCGGTATTTTTTTACAAAATCCGAGGCCTTCAGGCGAATTTTGCTTATGTCCATGTTTGATCCTCCTCTTCGATCCCCAAATCGTTGACGAGGATCGATTTTAGCTTACTTTTTTTATATGGCGAAATGTTTCCACTTATGCGAACAGTTTTGGGAACCGGCATTTCATCGGCGGACACCCCCACCTCCACCGTCAGTGAAAGATCCATGCCCGCAGCCTTGTCTAAGATATATGCCTCGCACCGGGACTTTATGATATCAGACAATGCTTGCTGGGTCATGGTCTTCCCCTGCTCTACAGCATAGCTTCCGTCACCGGTCAATATCCCGCTGAAATTCAAGGAGCTACTGCTCCATCGCACAGCCGGACAGATGACCGTAAAGGCAAGGAACAGCCCTGCCACCAGCTTTATTGATGCACCAAGGGTGCCCTTCAATTCAAAAAAGTGCGTGACGATTCCATAAACCGTTGCCCCGCAGATAACGCTTAATAGGTACGCACAAAATCCTTCCATTATGCCGCCCCCATCAAAAAACATACGATGCTTATTAACTGCAACAAGCACACCGTGCCGGTCATCGCAAGGATCAACCCCATGGCGGTGGAAAAATCCCCAATGAGTTCCGTGGAACGCTTATCTCCAATCATGCCACAAACCGCTCCGGTCATCTTTAGCAGCACATATTGAACTCCAATTTTCAGAAAGGGGCCGATGGCGATGGCCAATACTGCCATCAACCCAGCGATGCCCACGGAATTTTTCACAATTCCTGCGCCAATCAGTACCGTTTCCGAAGCATCGGATAAAATACCGCCAACCACCGGCACCATGCCGGAAATAGTAAGTTTTGTAGCCTTCAGTGCAGTTTGATCCGCTGTGCCGGTAATCACCTTTGTAATGGTCATGTACCCTGTGAAAATGTATAGAACAAGCTTCAAGAACCAAGAGGCGGAACTTTTGACCAAATTCTGAAATCGCTTAAGAAGATCGCTGCCCAGAGCACTTTGGGCAACCGATAGCGCAACGTAGATATACACCATAGGAATCAACGCATTTGCAATCACGGAACTAAGCAGCGTGTCGAAAAAAGCCGTACCAGCATACAAAGCAGCAGATTGAGACACACCACCCTGGGACGCCAGTGCCGCTGTCAGAACAGGAACCAGCAGCTTACTGTAATCACTGATGCCCCGGACTGTATCGGATGCAGATTGAATCATTTGGGCAGAAGATGCAATCATCAAGCATCCGATGACCACGCTTCCGCACAAACCGGTCATGGCTCTGGATGAACCGGGAAAGCAATTCAGCACCGACATCAGCAAGGAAACCACAATCAAGGACAGGCAGATGCCGAAACAGCTCGCAATTTCCGGTTCCAGAATCTCAACCGCCTGACACAGAAGATACCACAAATCTCCGGAAAAACTCCCCTGCTCCTGTGGCAAAAACTGCATTGCCTGACTGGGGGGCTCCGGGGCGACTAAGCTCTCTGCGCGAACCGGGATGACCATACTCGCTAGCAGGCTCAAGACAACCAGTAATTTTTTCATGACCCTCCCAGCACATCCTGCAGTAAATCCAACATCCGTTCCACCAGCGGAATGGACAGCCACAAAACCACCGCCGCCCCCAACATCTGTAGGGCTTTTCCCGCCGATGTCATGCCTGCATCAGCGCAAACCATAGTAGCCAACTCCGTAACCATTGCGATTCCGACAGCCTTCAACAGCGTAGAGAGCATGTCCTGATCCAGATTACCCATGACTTGAAGCCTGGCAATCAACTCAATCGCCGGCTTTATATAATTGAGCGCCATAATCGCAATCATACACACCACGGCCATTGTCACCATGATGCCCATATGTTCCGACCGCTTACCTAACACCATACTAAGCACGGCTCCAATCAACGCCAGAGCCGCTCCCTGCCAAAATCCGCCCATCAGAAATTAAAGAGCCGCTTGACAAGCTCAAACAGGTCAGAAATCTTTTGTGCCACAATCATCAAAACGACCACAAGACCCGCTAGAGTGGTCATTGTTGCCTGCTCTTCCCTGCCCGAACGGGACAGCACCTGGTTGAGGATAGACACAATAATCCCCACGGCGGCAATTTTAAAAATCAAATCAATATCCATTCGTCACCTAAAATAAGAGTATGGCCAGGGCAAAGCCAGCGCAAAGCCCCAGCGTTTGGTATCCCCGAAGACGAGTGTCCCGGTCCACGTTCAATTTATCCAAGTCTTCCCGGCACTGCCTGCAAACATGTTCCAGGCTATCAATTTGCCCCTGCAAATCAAACCGCCCAAGGCACTCACCTAGGCGCAGCAAATGATTGTGAACCGATTTAGGTAATGCGCCTTCTCGCTCCAGCACCACCTGCATACATAAAGCCGCATCCGGGGCAATTTGCCGCTCCAACTCTTCCGCAAGCCTTAAAAATATACCGCTTATTTCACTGCCCGATTCCTGACCCACTCCACGGCAAAGCGCCGGCAGCGAGCTGATACGATACTTAAGCTCCCGGAGCATTCCCTCGATGTTATTAATAAGAAGGCGCAGAAGTTTTTCCTCCCGACGATGGGCGGCAGCTTTACCGAACCCCACAGAAGCGCAGGCGGCAACCACAAGAATCGCCCCGATATGTTTCAGATTCACGGAAACGTCCTTTCCAACCGCCAGGTTTGATCCCGATTCAGTACCACAAGAGAATTAAACAATCCAGATTGAACCAAAGGCTTGTACACCGGACGGGATAATAAATCCGCCTTCGATTGAGCATGGGCCGTAGCAAGCAGAGTAACGCCACACCACCCGGCTCTGATTAAGCCCTCACAATCTCCCTGTGAGGTTATCTCATCCACCGCTATGGTGCCCGGACCCATGGCGCGCAGAACCATATCAATTCCCTTTGGCTTGGGGCAAAAAGAAAGTACATCCGTCCGGCTCCCTATCTCAAATCCACACCCAGGCGGAAACAGCTCGCCACGCTCGTCCACCACAGCCGTGCTTGCGACGGCACTACGCAGGCGAATCAAATCCCGCAAGAGGGTAGTTTTTCCTGTGCCAGGACTACCGATGATTAGAATCGACCCTTTGATATGCTCCAGATTTCTCGCAATACCCGGAAAATCCCGGGCCACACGGATACACAGCGAACTTGGCTCTTGGATTGTATGTTTTCCTTGCTCGTTGCACCGCATTTGACCGCAGATACCAATTCGATGCCCGCCGGACGCCGTCAAATATCCTTGTGAAATACTCGCCGCCGTCCAAGGGGAGTAGTGACATGCCATGTTAATCACATAGTTTATATCCTCTCGGGTAACCTTGCGCTGAAGCCAATGTCCCCCTGCCTTACAGATTAATTCCGGCTGGTATCCGTGCCGCAGACGCAATTCCTGCATGGAATCCTGACCCAGCCTGTCCACCTCCTGCCGCATCCACGCCGGAAGGATGGAAATCAGTTCATGCCAAAGGCATTTCATTTGCATCATCTCCTGTCAAAGCCTATGCGACTGCCGTGCAGATATGCAAAAAGCAGCCACCCCGAAGGGTGGCTGCCAAAATCAGCGTTTATTCTTCTTGTAGAGGATGTTAAGACCTTTCAAAAGCAGATCTTTTTCCAGAATGATTTTACGCTTGCATAAGGGGGTGATAAACTGCGCCATACCGCCGGTAGCAACCAACGTGGAACTATGCCCCAGTTCCTCTTCGATACGATCAACAATACCATCAATCATGGCCGCCGTGCCGTACATCATGCCGCTTCGCATACAGTCGATGGTGTTTTTGCCAATGACCTGCTTGGGCTTTTCCAAACTAATGCCTGGCAGCTGTGCCGCGCGACTGGTCAATGCGTCCAGGGAAATCTTCACACCTGGGAAAATCACGCCGCCCATGTAAACATTATTGGGTTCTACCACCTCGATGGTGGTTGCGGTGCCCATATCCATAAGAATCAGCGGGGCTTCGTACTCTGCCAAGGCCGCCACAGCTGCAACAATCCGGTCGCTGCCGACTTGGGAGGGTACATCCATATGGATATTCAGTCCTGTTTTCAGACCGGGTCCGACCACTATGGGTTGCTTGCCAATGACCTTGATAACACCCGTGCGGATAGAATGGAACACAGGCGGTACAACAGAGGAAATGATACAGTCAGAAATATCCTCCTTCTGAATACCGAAGGCCTCCAGCATATTTTTTATTTCCACGCCGTACTGATCAGAGGTACGAATCTGATCCGTTGCAATGCGGGCTTTGAACAAAATCTCGTCGTCTTTGATACAACCGATAACGATATTCGTATTGCCGATGTCAATTGCAAGAAGCATATTATCGCCTTACCTTTCCGAGTTTGGACATAACCTGCGCCAAAGCGCCAACCACAACGCAATCAATCAGCATTTCAACCACAGCCTGGATGCCCACAAAGGAACAGATGAAGATAAGAATATTATCTCCGCCAATCAGCCCCTTCATGTAAGATGTGGAGCCAAAAAGAAGCACCAGCGACAGCATAAAAAACACCGTATTGAACAGAGCTGCCGAGAAACCGGTAATGTAACCGGCAACGGACTCCTGAGTCAATTTCTTGGTGCCCTTGAAAACCAAGCCGCATAGCAGACCGCTGAGCACCCTGGGGACAAACCGCTGGACGAATGCCAAAAACGGATTAATTTCCACCAAAACAGCACCCATGGCGCTGGGAATGCCCACACCAAAGCATTGCAGATAGCTGAAAATACCGAACAATCCGCCCATCAAGGCACCCGCAACGGGACCTAGTGTAATTGCAGTGATTGCCACCGGAATCATGATAAAGGATACAGAAAGAGGGCCGATGGGCAGCGTTCCCAAGGGAGTTGTTGCCATGACAATGAGGATGGCCGAAAGCATGGAGAAGGTAACGAGGTAGCGTACATTCACATTCTTATTTTTCATATTCAATTCCTCCTGCTGCCGTTCCAAAAGTATGGATACAGCGCTGATAGAAGGATTATACCACAATTTTCTTCATTTCACAAGCCAAAATCAGGGCTTTACTTCCCGCCTGTTCTCGGCTATAATGTATAAAAAACGTAGGAGGATACACGATGCTGAAAGGAAAAACCATCCTTTTGGGAGTCACCGGCGGAATAGCAGCCTACAAGGCGGCAGCTCTGGCGTCGGCGCTGGTAAAGCTTCATGCCGCTGTAGAAGTGGTCATGACACAGAACGCCACCGAGTTTATCACTCCCCTAACCTTCGAACAGCTCACCGGACGGCGAACCATGGTGGACACCTTTGACCGGAACTTCATCCACCAGGTCGAGCACATTTCCTTGGCGGAGCGAACGGATTTGGTCATCATCGCTCCGGCTACCGCCAACGTCTGTGCCAAGCTGGCCCACGGTCTGGCGGATGATATGCTGACCACAACCGTACTGGCCTGCCGCTGCCCCAAGCTGATTGCCCCGGCCATGAATACAAATATGTACGAAAATCCTGTGACCCAGGACAATTTAACCACCCTGCGGCATTACGGTTGGGACGTGATTGCCCCTGCCAGCGGTCGCTTGGCCTGTGGAGCTGTGGGCGCCGGTAAGCTGCCGGAGCCTGAGGATTTGGTGTGGCACATTCTGCGTCACATCGGTATGGACCATGATTTGTCCGGCAAAAAGGTTCTGATTACAGCGGGTCCTACCCAGGAATCCATCGATCCTGTGCGGTATCTGACCAATCACTCCTCCGGGAAGATGGGCTATGCCCTTGCCAAAATGGCAATGCTTCGGGGCGCAGATGTCACTTTAATCAGCGGTCCCACAGCCTTGGCTCCCCCGTCCTTTGTGAAATTGGTGAGGGTAACCAGCGCCAATGATATGTTCAACGCAGTACGCGCACATGCGACAGAAGCCGATTTCATTTTCAAAGCTGCGGCGGTGGCAGACTACACCCCTAGCACCTATTGCGACGAGAAAATTAAAAAAGCTGACGATGCCCTCTCCATTCCCCTGGCTCGAACTCAGGATATACTGGGCTACCTGGGGGCTAATCGCCGTGTCGGGCAGGTCATTTGCGGATTCTCCATGGAAACGCAAAATATGGTGGAAAACAGCCGCGCGAAGCTGCAAAAAAAATCCGTTGACATGATTTGCGCTAACAATCTTAGGCAGGAAGGTGCCGGTTTCGGTGTGGATACCAATGTTATTACGCTGATTACCAAGAACGAAATCACTGAACTTCCGCTACTATCCAAAGACCAGGCTGCCAAGGCCATCATCGATAAAGCAATGGAATTAATGTAAGAAAAATGCAGGTTTCAAAAGAAACCTGCATTTTTTGTTTAGAAATCTTCGGGAACAAAATCGTCGAAGGGCGGTTCGTCCGACGAAATACCGCTCTTCATGGCCTCCCACTGGTCCTTGGTAACCAAGATAGCACGGGGCTTACTCCCCTGAAACGGACCAACAATTCCCTTTTCCTCCATCTCATCTACGATGCGGGCTGCGCGGGCATAGCCAAGCTTCAGACGGCGCTGGAGCATAGAAACAGAAGCCTGCCCGGTTTCCAGAATCACATCCACAGCAGCAGGTAGCATCTCGTCACCCTCCAGCTCCTCGGCATTTGGCTCGGGATCGGCGGCGGAAGATTTGTTGCCGGTCTGGACAGCCTTGCGCTCAATTTCTTCCATGATGGTCTGATCGTAATTTGTATTGTAATTCTCTTTGACGTAATTTGCCACCGCTTCCACCTCGGGGTCACTGACAAAACAACCCTGGACACGCAGGGGCTTGCCATTGCCGATGGGCGCAAACAGCATATCGCCCTTACCCACCAGCTTTTCCGCACCCTGAGTATCCAGAATGATGCGGGATTCCATAGCAGACGCCACGGCGAAAGCGATTCGGGAAGGAATATTGGCCTTCATCAGACCGGTAATAACATCGGCAGAAGGACGCTGAGTCGCAATAATCAGATGAATGCCGGCGGCACGACCCATCTGAGCAATGCGGCAAATGGACTCTTCCACTTCCTTAGCGGCAACAAGCATCAGGTCAGCCAGCTCGTCGATAATAACCACGATTTGCGGCAAACGCGTTCCCTCTTCCTCCGCCTCAACAATGGAGTTATAGCTCTCCAGGTCACGAACACCTGCGTCAGACATGGATTTATACCGGCGCATCATCTCAGTAACTGCCCACTGCAGAGAACCGGCGGCCTTCTTGGGATCCGTAACCACGGGAATCAGAAGATGAGGAATGGAGTTATAGATACCCAGTTCAACCATCTTGGGGTCAACCATAATCATCTTTACATCTTCAGGGCTGGCCTTATAAAGCAAGCTGATGATGATGGAATTCATACACACGGATTTGCCGGAACCGGTGGTACCGGCAATCAGCATATGGGGCAGCTTGGCGATGTTACCAACAATGCAGTTGCCAGCAATGTCCTTACCCACAGCGAAGGAGGACTTGGACTTCGCCTTGGCAAATTCGGGAGAATCAATAACCTCCCGCAGGGATACAGTGGTAACTGCCCGGTTGGGAACCTCAATACCCACAACGGAAATCTTACCGGGAACGGCGGCAATACGAACGCCGGACGCTCCCAAACTGAGGGCAATGTCATCGGCCACAGTGGTCAACTTATTCAGACGAACGCCCTTTTCAAGCTCCACCTCGTAACGAGTAACGCTGGGACCACGGGTAACATTAATGATATGGGCTTCGATTTTGAAGCTAGCCAGTGTTTCATTCAGTCGGCGGCTGTTTTCACGCATTTCTGCCGTACCATCCGCAGTGGAGCGTCGGGCATTGTTCAGTAAATCAACCGGCGGGAAGCAATAGACAGGCTTCTCCACGGCCGCATTTTGCGCAATTTCCTGTGCAACCAAGGCGGCATTGATGGCAGCATCCTTGGCGGTAACCTTTTCGGGTGCCGTCTCAGCAACAGGCGGTGCCGGCGGGACGATGACCTGGGCAGGTTCTTCCTCTTCTTCCTCCCACTCAAGTAGAGGCATACCGCTGGCAGCACCACTCTTTGCGACCTCAGGTTCCTCCTTCTTATGAGAAACAACAGGACGAGCCTTTTTCTTCTCTTGAACAGCCGTGCTGTTATAAACCGTGTCATCCACATCCGTCACAGGAGTGGCTGCGGCTGCAACAGGACCATCAATCTCATCAATCTGAGAAAATAACTGGCGTTCCTTGGGACTCATGGGCTTTTTCCGCTTCTCGCCATCTAAGGGAATATCCACGTTCCTCTGCTCTTCCCGGGCCTTGCGGCGGTTTTCAATCATCTCGATGCGCTTATTGGCCAGATGGTTCACCACTACGGAAGCGGGCTCCGGCTGGGCCTCTAAAGCTTCTTCGGACTCCCACTCAGCTCTCGGGCGATTCTCGATGGCACGAATCAGGCTGGGTACCGTGATTTGCATGGAGCCCAGGAGTGTAAAAATCGCGCAGATAATCAACAAAATCAAACTAATCCAATCGTACAGCAGCCAGCGCAGAAGGGTTGCAATCAAGCCGCAGAGCAGTCCACCGGTGCTGCCATCGATGCCACCTGTGTACAGTGCAGTGATGTAAGGCATCCCAGAGGGCAAAGAACGGGTATCATAGGCCAGGTGCGCAATACAGCCACAGGTCACAATAAAGGCAAGCAGGCAAATGGTCCGCATTTTCACAGGTCTACCACTACTGAAGGCGTGGATAGAAAATAAGTACAAAAGGCCGGGGATAGCAAGGTAATAAGACACCTTACCCAGAAGGCCAAGAATGATGTTCTTAAAGAACTTCACAATCAGTCCTTCATCGGTCAGAAGCATAATCAGAAAAATAAAGAATAGAACCAACGACACTGTCGCAGAAATAAATCGGGGCGGGATTTTTACTTTCTCGCCCGGATTGGCGGTCTGTTTTCCCGCCGGAAGTTTCCGATTTCCGGATGAGCCGGAATTTCTATGGGCCTGAGAGGGCTTTCTATTATTAGCCATAGGAACCTCCTTACTGAATCAAAAGATATAGCACGAATGTGAACATTGCCAGCGCCCAGCTATAATAGCTGAAGGACAAAAAGCCCGCTTTGGAGCAATAATAACGCATGACCATAATGCTTAAATAAGCTGCGCCAAAGGAAATCAGCGCCAGTAAACCATAACCAAGAATGGTAATACCGGAAATCGAAAATCCAGCTGAGAATACCGCAACGGAATCGATGATGAGCAGCCCTAAATACAGGGGAATGCAGATAATCAGCGCCACATCCAGGGCATAAGTGCGGTCAACACCTCGAAGGTGGGCAGCAGTTTGCAGGGTGCCCAGTTTGGAGAATCCGGGAATCATGCCCAAGATTCCGCCTGTGCCCAGGAGCAAGCTATCCAGCCGGCTCACGGAAAGACTGTTTTTGTTGCCAGAGGCGGTAATGCGTGGAAGGAAAACCACGAAACCATTGGCAACCAACAGAATCACCAACCAATGCAGGCCCTCCAGATATCCGTCTAACCGGCCATAAAGGAACAAACCCAGAATAGCAATCAGCATCGCTGTGCGGATCACCTGGGTATCGACCAAGGTATAATGGTCTACATGGCGGGTGCGCCGCTTCCGGGAGCGCCTGGCATGACGAGATTCCCGATGAATCCGTTTCAGTCGCCCGAAACAAGCAACCACCAATGCCAACAGTACACCAAAACGAAGCGCCAAAGAAACTATAGAATCCGTCATAGGAAGACCGGTCAATTTTTCGTAAAGGGTCTGATGGGGGTATGCGGAAACCGGCAACAGTTCCGTATAACCAGAAATCAGCACATAAATTATCCGGTGAAATAAGTGCTCCGGCACCACATTCCCTCCCATCTGCTTACTTTCTAATTATCTTATCATATTTCTACCATAATTTCCACCCTTGAAATAAAATAATTATTTGCAGTTTTTTCCGTTTTGGCGATCAATCATCTTGTGAAGGGCGCTCAAGGCATCATTCAGGCCGCCCAACTTGTCAATCAGACCGGAGGCCACAGCTTCCTTGCCGTAAAGAATTGTACCCACGTCCGTCGCCATCTCCCCAGTTGCCATCATATATCCTTCGAAAGCTTTTCTGGAAATTTTCGAATTCGCAGTAACAAAATCTGCAATTTGCTCTTGAATACGCTGAAAATATCTGAAAGTTTGAGGTGCACCCACCACCAAACCAGTCATACGGACCGGGTGAACGGTCATGCTGGCGGTGGGAGTAATGAAACTTTTCTTGGTACAAACCGCCAAGGGGATACCGATAGAATGTCCGCCGCCCAGCACAAGCGAAACGGTAGGCTTCTTCATGCCGGCAATCATCTCGGCAATGGCAAGCCCAGCCTCAATGTCACCGCCGACGGTATTCAGAAGCAACAATAGTCCATCAATATCCTCACTTTCCTCAATACCCGCCAAAAGAGGCAATACATGCTCATATTTCGTGGTTTTAACATTCTCAGGCGCTACCTGATGCCCTTCCACCTGGCCAATAATGGTCAAGGTATAAATATTCCCCTGAGAATTCTTCGTAATGTCGGAACCAAGTTCAATGACCTGCTCCCGTTCCTCTTTTTTCATCTCGGGATCCATTTTTTCATTCATTGGAAATACCTCCTTTTTCAATATATGATTTCCAACAAAAGGTCCGGTCATTCATACTTGAAAAAAACATGAAAATATCGTATAATGTCCCTCGGTGATAACATGGCTGACAAAACCAACGCAATAAGGCTGATTCAGCAGGCAAAAATCCCCTGCCGAGAAGCCTTCTATGAATTCGACGAAAGCGACTTGAGCGGAACGCACGCCGCCGAAGCAGTGGGGATGCCCCCGGAACAAGTGTTTAAAACCTTGGTCGTCCGGGGCGAGCGCACTGGAATCAACGTATTTTGTATCCCGGTATGCTGTGAGCTGGATTTGAAAAAAGCAGCGAAAGTAGCTGGCGAAAAGAAAATGGAAATGGTTGCGGTGAAGGAATTACTGGGACTCACCGGCTATATTCGAGGCGGGTGCAGTCCTGTGGGAATGAAGAAAAAATATCCCACATTCCTGGATGAAACCTGCATTTTATGGGAGGAAATTGCCGTTTCCGCCGGTGCAAGAGGTCATCAGGTGATTCTGAATCCCGAGGATTTATCCAAACTTTGTAACGCAAAAATTATGGATTTAACATGAGAAAGGATGTTTTTTATGCAATATACTTATAAAACCAGGGGGGTCTGCTCCCAAATGATTAGCTTTGAGGTCAACGACAACAAGCTTTCCAACGTGCAGTTCTTCGGCGGATGCAACGGCAATCTGAAGGGCATCGGCGCTCTGGTCGATGGCATGGACATTGACGATGTAATTTCCCGCATCGAGGGTATCAAGTGCGGCATGAAGTCCACCTCCTGCCCTGACCAGCTGGCTCAGGCATTGAAGCAGGTCAAAGAGAGCTAAAAAAGACCACAGCCTTAGGCTGTGGTCTCCTTTTTTTCATTTGCGACGGCGAAGATATGCTTGAGTAGCTCCTCTTTGCCGTTTCCTTTTTCCGCAGAGAAAGAAATCACCGGGCAATCTTCCGGCAACTCCAAATCCTTTCGGATGGTTTCAAGGGTGGATGCGACTTGGCTCTTTTTCACCTTATCCAACTTGTTTGCCACCACAACAAAGGGGCAACCGCTGTCCAGGAACCAACGAGCCATGGTAATATCATTGTTAGTAGGTGCATGGCGGTGATCTACGATTAGGATTCCCAAATCAATGCGGTCAGCGGCAAAATAATCCTCCATAAGACGCCCCCAACGCTCCTTCTCCTTCTGAGAAACCTGTGCATAGCCATAGCCGGGCAAGTCCACGAAATAGCAGGTTTTATCCACAGTAAAATAGTTTACGTGAATGGTTTTTCCGGGTTTTTCACCCACTCGAGCTAAGTTTTTGCGGTTCAAAATCCGATTAATCACTGAAGATTTTCCTACATTGGATTTGCCCGCGAAGGCTATTTCCGGCAGGCGGTTGGTGGGAAAATCCTTGGTTGCCGCCGCAGAAATCAGAAATTCTACATTGTGAAGATTCATAAATGCACCTCACTGTTGAATGCTGCCACGGCTGCGGGACTTCACATCGCCGGGAAGATCAGCCAGGAATGTGGGAATCACCGCATTTTCCCGCTTCAATGCCGCGTCTAGCACTGTATCAATGGTCTGGGCGGTGATGAAATTCAAGGATCTTCGGACCGTCTGGTCGATTTCCTCCAAATCCCGACGGTTTTCCTCAGGAATAATGACCGTAGAAATACCAAAGCGCAGCGCCGCCATGGTCTTCTCTTTCAAGCCACCGATGGGCAGAACCCGACCGCGGATGGAGATTTCGCCGGTCATGGCCACATCTCGGCGCACCGGGGTATTGGTCAGAGCAGATACAATTGCTGTGGTCACTGTGACGCCGGCAGAGGGACCATCCTTGGGTACTGCGCCAGCGGGGAAATGAACATGGATATCCTTTGTCTTATAGAAATCAGGAGCAACGCCCAGCTCATTGGCATTTGCGCGGATATAGCTCATGGCCGCATGGGCGGATTCTTTCATCACGTCACCCAGATTGCCGGTAAGCTCCAACTTACCGGTTCCGTCCATGACGTTGACCTCCACCTCCAAGGTTTCACCGCCCACGGAAGTCCAGGCCAAGCCTGTAACCAGGCCAATCTGGTCGCAACCGGGAATACGATCCGGCAGGAACTTACGGACGCCCAAAAATCCCGTCACATTAGAGCCGTTGACGGAGATTTTCGAAGGTTCCGCCTCCCTTACCAACTGCATATCCGCCTTGCGGCAGATTTCAGCAAAGCAACGCTCCAGGCTGCGGACACCGGACTCCCGGGTATAGCAGGTAATAATCTCCCGGATTGCATCATCAGATACCTTCAGCTGATTCTTTTGGATGCCGTGTTTGGCCATTTGCTTGGGAAGCAAGTGCTTTTTGGCAATCATCAGCTTCTCTTCGTCAGTATAAGAGCCCAGCTCGATGATTTCCATTCGGTCAAGCAAAGGACGAGGCACAGTATCAAGGGTATTGGCAGTTGTGATGAACATCACGTCCGACAAATCAAAGGGAATCTCAAGGTAATGATCCCGGTAGGTCTTATTTTGCTCCGCATCCAGCACTTCCAGCATGGCAGCACTCGGGTCGCCACGGTGGTCAGAACCCATCTTATCAATCTCATCCAGGAGCAAAACCGGATTACAACTCCCCGCCTGGGTCATGGCATTCATGATTCTGCCAGGCATGGCACCCACATAGGTCTTCCGATGACCGCGGATATCCGCTTCGTCACGGACACCGCCCAGTGAAATGCGTGCCATTTTACGATTCAAACTCCGGGCGATGGAATATGCGATGGAGGTTTTACCCACGCCGGGTGGTCCCACCAGGCACAAAATTTGCGGGGGCATATCGGGGGCCAGTTGGCGAACAGCGATGGTTTCCAGGATGCGCTGTTTTACCTTTTCAAGCCCAAAATGCTCCTTATCCAACACTTTCGCAGCGGATTCCACATTGATCCGCTCCTTGGTGCGCTTGTTCCAAGGCAAATCCAGCACAGTATCCAGATAATTCCGCAAGACGGAAGCTTCCGCAGAGCCAAAGGGTTGCTTTTTCAGACGATCCAAGTCTTTGCGGAGCTTATTCTCCAATTCCTCATCCAGCTTTAGGGTGAGGATTTTCTTTTCGTATTCTGCAAACTCCTGATATTCATCCTCGCCAAGCTCCTCACGAATGACCTTCATCTGCTCACGCAGAAAATATTCCCGCTGGTTGCGGTCAATGTTAGCATGGGTTTTGGATTGAATATCCGATTCCAGCCGAAGCATTTCAATCTCACGAGTCAACAAACGCAGGCAGGATTCCAGCCGGCGGACGGGATTCAAATTACACAGCAGCTTGGCCTTGTCGGGGAAATCGAAGCTGGAATTCTGGGCGATAGAATCCGCCAAGTAACCGGGATTATTGGAAGAGAGCATTTTGAGCATGACCGTCTGGGCGGGATACTCGGAAAGCTCCAGATAAGCACCATAAATGGTATTGGCTTCCCGGCAGAGGGCATGGTTTCTGGGACTGTCCGCCACTTCGGTTTCAGGGACAGACTGAATGACAGCCTCCATGTAGGGATCAAACTGCACCACTTCCGTGATACGACCACGGCAGATACCGGTAACAAGCACACGAACCAGTTCCCCTTGGGGTTTCAGAATCTGCTTCACCTTCGCAACCGTGCCAATAGAATACAACTCCTCGGGACGAGGATCATCACTGACGATGTCCTTCTGGGGAGCAAGAAAAATATACTGGTCGCCCTTCATGGCCTGTTCCAGCGCCTTAACGGACTTCACTCTGCCCACATCAAAATGGACAGACTGATCCGGAAACACCGCCAGACCCCGCAGGGCCAGCACCGGCAGGCGTCCGGAATACAATTGTTCGCTCATTGGGTCACCTTCTTTCAAACAGAGCGAAAAAGGGGGTAGAAATCTACCCCCTTATCACGATTTATCGCTTAGAGCCCTTTTTGCTCCGGGGCTCATTGGTGTTGCGCTCAATAATGGGCTCACCACCATTGATGGCATCCGCAGTGATAATCACCTTACGGATGGTCAAGTCGGAGGGGATGGTATACATGATACGGGTCATAGCCTTTTCCATCACCGCACGCAGACCACGGGCGCCAATCTGGCGGTCGATTGCCTGCTGGGCAACCGCTTCCAGAGCATCGTCCCGAATCTCCAGCTCCACATTGTCCATCTCCAGCAGCTTCTGATACTGCTTGGTCAGAGCATTCTTGGGCTCCACAAGAATGCGGATAAGATCCGCCTTCTGCAGACTCTGCAAGGAGGTGATAACCGGCAGACGACCAACCAACTCGGGAATAATGCCAAACTTCAGCAAATCGTGGGGCTGAACCTGGGCAAACAGCTTACCCACATCCCGATTCTTCTTGCTCTGCACCGGAGAATCAAATCCAATGGCAGACTTGTCGGTTCGGGCTTCGATAATCTTATCCAGACCATCAAAAGCACCGCCGCAAATGAACAGGATATTGGAGGTATTCACGGGAATGGTCTCCTGCTGAGGATGCTTACGGCCACCCTGGGGAGGTACATTAGAAACCGTACCCTCCAGAATTTTCAGCAATGCCTGCTGGACACCCTCGCCGGAAACATCACGGGTAATGGAGGTATTTTCGCTCTTGCGGGCGATTTTATCCATCTCATCGATATAGATGATGCCCCGCTCTGCCCGCTCCACATCGAATTCAGCCGCTTGAAGCAGACGAACCAGGATATTCTCCACGTCGTCTCCCACATAACCGGCTTCGGTCAGCGTGGTGGCGTCTGCAATGGCAAAAGGAACATTCAGTATCTTCGCCAAGGTCTGGGCAAAGAGGGTTTTGCCGGATCCGGTGGGGCCAATAAGAAGAATGTTGCTCTTCTGCAGCTCCACGTCGGACTGATCATTGACGCAGATACGCTTATAGTGATTGTATACCGCCACGGAGAGGGCAATTTTTGCCTCCTCCTGGCCGATAATGTAGCCGTCCATGAATGCCTTAATCTCCATGGGGGTGGGAAGAGAGTCCATGCTCAAATCGCCATGAACCTGGTCAATTCCCTGATCCTGCAGCAACTCGCTGCAGGCCTGCACACAATCGCTACAGATGCAGACGCCAGGACCGGCAATCATTTGCACCTGTCCCTCCCGCTTGCCGCAGAAGGAGCAGCGAATGGGCTGCTGCTCGTCGTGATTAGACATAAAGCAGATTCCTGCCTTTCTTTATCAATGGCGATCGAGCACGCGGTCGATCAGGCCGAAGGACAGAGCTTCCTCGGCGGACATGAAGTTATCCCGCTCGCAAGCGGCGGTAACTTCCTCTACAGATTTACCGGTATTTTCGGACAGGATGCGGTTCATACGCTCCTTAATGATCTGCAGACGCTTCATGTGGATGGCCATATCGGTAATCTGACCCTGGGTACCAGCGCTGGGCTGATGAATCATGATTTCCGCATTGGGCAGAGCCATACGCTTGCCCTTGGTACCGGCTGCCAGCAGGAAAGCGCCCATGGAGGCTGCCATGCCCACGCAAATAGTGGCCACGTCGCACTTGATGTACTGCATGGTATCGTAAATCGCCATACCAGCCGTAACACTACCGCCGGGGCTGTTGATATAGAACTGAATATCCTTATCGGGGTCCTGCGCCTCCAGGTACAGCAGCTGGGCCACAATGAGGCTGGCAGTTGCATCGTTGACCTCCTCGGACAGGAAAATGATACGGTCATTGAGCAGACGGGAGAAAATATCGTAGCTACGTTCGCCACGGCTGGTCTGCTCCACAACATAAGGAACCAAAGGCATGGTCATGTCTCCTTTCAAGGGTGTTGAAACATTTTAACCAGGAAAGAGGAAGGTTATTCCTCTTTCTATTACTCGGCCTTGGGGGCGACTGCAACAGCGCTGTCAACGATAACCTTGACGGCCTTCTTGGTCTTCAGGCTAGCGGTAATCTCCTCAGCGGGGACCATGCCCTTAACCTTGTCCAGCTCCAGCTGGTACTGAGCAGCCAGGGACTCGAACTCAGCGTTGATTTCCTCCTCGGAAACCTCGATGTTCTCCACCTCGCCAATCTTCTCCAGGGTGACGTTAATCTTAGCCTGCTTCTCAGCAGCGGGACGGAAAGCATTACGCATGGTGTTCAGGTCGCCACCCATCATCTTGGCGTACTGCTCCATGGAGTAACCGCTCATCTGCAGCTGGTAACCGAAGCGCTCCATCTGGTTGTCCAGCTCGGCCTCAATCAGGCCCTTGGGCATATCAACAGTAGCATTCTCAGCAGCCTTCTCCACGCAAGCCTGCTCGAAAGCAGAAGCAGCCTGCTTCTCGGCGTTGGCAATGGCCTTCTCGCGGATGTCAGCCTTCAGCTCCTCCAGAGTCTCAAACTCAGAAACGTCCTTAGCGAACTCATCGTCGATGGCAGGGATGACGTTCACGCTCAGCTTGTTCAGCTTAACATGGAACACGACAGGCTTGCCCGCCAGATTTGCGTGGTAATCCTCGGGGAAGGTGATATCGATGTCCTTCTCCTCGCCAGCGGTCATGCCAACAATCTGCTCCTCAAAACCGGGAACGAAGGAACCGGAGCCCAGCTTCAGGTCGAAATTATCACCCTTGCCGCCCTCAAAGGGAACGCCGGCATCGAAGCCTTCGAAGTCAATGTTAGCAGTGTCACCCATCTCTGCGGCACGGTCAACGGTCTCGGTGGAAGCAACGTTCTGAGCCATGCGATCCAGCTCGGCCTGCACCTGCTCGTCGGAAACGGAAATCTCAGCCTTCTCAATCTCCAGGCCCTTGTAATCGCCCAGAGTGACCTCGGGATACACGTCGGTGGAAATCACAATGGTCACGATGCCATCGTCGGAAATGTTCATATCGGTCAGGCTGGGACGGCCCACGGCCTTGATGTCCTGCTTGACAACGGCTTCCTCGTAAACCTCGGGGAAGATTTCCTCCAGGCCGTCTTCATAGAAGACGTGAGCGCCGTACATAGCCTCAATCATCTTACGGGGAGCCTTGCCCTTACGGAAGCCGGGCAGCTGAATCTGCTTGCGGGCCTTCATGTAAGCGGCGTTAACACCCTTCTCCATCAGGTCCTTGTCGATTTCGACAGTGATGGTAGCCTGATTGCCGTTCTTCTCAATGTTCTTCACATTCATGTTAATGATCCTCCTAAAATCAGTTCGCCTGAGGCGAAACTTCTATATAATTTGATCCGATATATTCTAGCAAAAAAAGCAGGGTTTGTCCACTATTTTTTCAGAAATTCTTGATTAAATTACCTTGAAGGGCTTAAAATCCAGAAAATCCGCAGATACCAGGCGGAATTCTACCCCATCCCATAAACCTTCCATAGCCAGCTTATGACTTGGACCATGGAGGTGACCATAAAAACAGCGCCGGACTTCATACTGGGAAAGCAGTTCCAGGATTTCATCGCACTGGTAGCCCCTATACCGGGGTGGGTAGTGCAGGAATACCAGCTTAGGCTTCTCCCCTGCCGATTTGAGAGATGCTTCCAGACGCATAAGCTCACGTTTGAAAACCTTTTCATCGTGCTGTCCGCTACGCTCTTCCTCGAAAAACCAGCCACGGGTGCCGCAAATGGCATAATTCTCATACTCATAATAATTGTTATTCAAAATGAACTGATTGAAAAAGCCTTTTTCAGCACAAAATTTGTTGAATTTCGCTGCTGTACTCCACCAATAGTCATGGTTACCCTTAAGGATAATTTTCCGTCCGGGAATGGCATCAATCCAACGGAAATCCGGCTCAGCCTCCTCAATGGATAGCGCCCAGCTCAAATCGCCCAGCAAAACGGTAGTATCCTCCGGACCAATAACGGACAGCCCCTGGCGGAGCTTGTCCATATACCCGACCCAACCGCCGCCAAAGATATCCATGGGCTTATCCGCCCCCAAACTCAAGTGCAGATCGCCGATTGCGTACAATGCCATGTCAGACCTCCGACAGACAATGCCGCAACTCAAACACGGACATCCGCATAGCGCGGGCCACAGCATCCGGATTGGACATGGGACCGTTCTGCGCCAAAAGCAGGGTCATATTATTGGTTCCGGTGCGGCTGCGGTAGTCCATCAAGGCACCATATGCCAAAGCGGAATACAAGTCCGGCACATAATGATTGGTACGGTAGAGATTAGGGATAATGGAATCCACCCTGTCTTGACTAACCACTGCGGCGAACATGCCCCGACGGATGGCCTCATAGGCCTCAGGAATCGGTTTGTATGTACTCCCCTCGGTACAGCTCCAGCAGAAATTCATGGATTCCTCATGACCACAGGTAGCGCAAATAAGACGCTCCAAATCCGGAACCACCGCATAATCGCATTCAGGTGTAGAGGTTTTGACTGCCAAGGCATCGGTAATCACCTGCCCACGATGCAGCAAATCCCATGCCGAGCCATTTTCATTACAGCCAACGATGATGTTTCCAATGGGCAGCCCCATTTGCCTTGCATACCAGCAAGCCATAGGACCGGCAAAATTGCCGGCAGAAATGGCAACATCCACACTCTGATGGACAGTAATCTGCTCCGTGCGGAGCAGCTCGCCAAAAATACCAAAAAGCAGCGAAATTCGAACGGCAATATCGGACCAGTCGGTGTATTTTCCGATAATCTCACCATCAGGATGGATAATGATAGACAGCGCATTGACAATTCGGTCGAAATTCCGCTCCATGTTATGGAACATCTCTGCCACAAGGGTTTTTCGGTTGATAGTGCGGATTTTAACGGGGCTCCTGCTCACAGCAATGTCCACATCCCAGCCAGAAAGCCGGATGGGGAAAAACAAATTCAGCATATCAGCAACGTTTTCACCGAAGGTATGTCCCGCCATACCACGTAGATAATCCTTATCAAGCTCAGGCAAACGGAAGGGTACAAAAAAGCCGCCGTCCGGAGCGCGGTTTTGCTTCAAGGTAATCGGTGCAGTATAAACATCATGCTTGCTTCGGGTGGTTACATAAAGCACGTTTCCATCACTCCCATCGCATTGTTCCAGAAGATATTTTCGACCTGCTCCTGGGTCAGACCACGCTCCAGCAGACGCTGTGCCAAAGCGGAATAGCTCTGGATGCCATCAAAGCCACCGGTGAGACGGTCACAACCGTCCAAATCTCCGCCCAGAGCAATGTGCTTGCACTCGGGGTCAATTTCGAGCCAGTGGAAAATATGGTCGCAGGCGGTATCCATGGTCGGATTTTCGCCCACAAAGGCATCGCACTGATTCAGACCGGCCACACCACCGGTGCGGCAAATGGCACGAAACATATCATCCGTCAGATTTCGACTGACGTTGCAAACCGCCCGGCTGTTGGAATGGGAAGCCACAATAGGTCCTTGTGTGATGTTCATCACATCCCAGAAGGCTTCGTCGCTCAAGTGGCTGACATCAATCAGCATACCCACCCGCTGGGCTTCCCTTACAAATTCCCTGCCCTGGTCAGTCAAGCCACCACCAGTCAAATGGGATCCAGCCAGCACATTCCGCTCGTTCCAACCCAGGGTGGTCATGCGAAAACCAATCAGCCGCAAATCCTGCAGCAGCTCTGGATCATAGGCAAAGGACGCAGGGCCCTCAATGGTCAAAATAGCAGACATCTTCCCCTTCTGGCGATTCTTATCAATATCACCGGGGGCGTAGGCGATGGAAATCATGCGCTTATGCTGATCAACCTCCCGCTGGATGGTGGCAAGCTCCCGCACAAACATATTCACAGGAGAAACATGGTACCATTGCCACATCTCCGGTGTGGTAAAGCAGGCGAAGCACTGGGCATAGGCAGGAAATGCCTTCGCCCGCTCCAAATCAAGATGAAGGTCATTCTTTTTCAGGGAACCGGTGCTGTTATGATCGCTACCGAGCAGTGCATAAGCTGTATCACAATGCAAATCAAAAACAGGAAAATTCATTGAAACGCATCCTCCAAATGATGAATCTGGGGGTTGACCGTAGCCGTCCCCTGGGGGGCATAGATTTCAATCACATCGAAACGAGGCTGAAGGGCAGTGGGATTTACAGAAAGATAGTACGATGCCGTGGCACGCAGTCGCTCCTGCTTGTGGATATCCACGTATTCCATCGCCTGGGCAAAGGAGCCGGACTTGCGAAGCTTGACCTCTACAAATACCAGAAACTTCTTATCCCGAACAATCAAATCGATTTCACCAAAGCGACACCGAAAACCAACCGCTTCGACTTTATAACGCTTTTTTCGAAGATATTCCGCCGCCAGGGCCTCGCCCCAGGCTCCGGAAATATTATTTTTCCCCATAAAACTTTTTCAAAAAACTCATGCGGTGAATGGCGCAGGGACCATGCTCCCGAAGCGCTTCGTAATGAGCCTTCGTTCCGTAGGCCTTATGTACATCGAAACCGTACTGGGGATATTCCTTAGCGGCTTCCAGCATCAAATTATCACGGGTGACCTTGGCAAGGATAGATGCCGCCGCAATACTGGCACTGCGGCTGTCGCCCTTGATCACTGTTTCAACAGGAATGCCGAAATCCTTGGCCCGATTGCCGTCAATCAGCGCCAGCTCAGGCTTGACGGAAAGGTTCTGGAGCGCACGCTCCATCGCAAGATAGGTCGCCTGGAGAATGTTAATGGAATCAATCTCCTCATGGCTGGCAAGACCGATGCCATAGGCAACGGCCTGCTCTTTAATGATGGGGAACAGCTCCCGACGTCGCTTGTCGGTAAGCTTTTTGCTATCATTCAAGCCAGGAATGTCCGCGTGGGGCGGCAAAATTACGGCAGCCGCACAGACCGGTCCGGCCAGGGGGCCACGTCCGGCTTCATCAACGCCGCAAATCAGCTTGTAGCCATTTTCAAAATGAGAGTCTTCAATCTCCCACATATTCATTTCGCTCATTTGATATCCTCCGGCAATTCGAACGTAATCCGCCCCAGCTTGCCTGCCCGGTACTCATCCAGCAAAACCTTTGCCATGCGTTCGGTATTGATTTCGCCCCGAGCCAACAAATAGCCACGCTTTTTACCCGCCAACTGGAGCAGCTCATAGCCGGGGGTATCGGGCTCGGCTTCAATGCCGTAGCGCTCAGTCACAGCCTGGGGATAACGCTTCCACAGCAGCTCAATCAAAAAGCATGCCAACTCTTCAATATCGAGAATTCCCTCCTTGACGGCACCGGTGTATGCCAGCATCATGCCAACATTGGGGTCATCAAACTTGGGCCAGAGGATGCCGGGTGTATCCAGCAACAGCAGACCACCTTCCACGGTGACCCATTGCTTGCCACGGGTTACACCGGGACGATTCTCCGCCTTTGCGCCCTTTCGACCGGAAATCTGGTTGATCAAAGTGGATTTGCCCACATTGGGGATACCAACCACCATCACCCGCAGGCTCCGGTGCATTCCACGTGCCGCATCCCGATCCAACTTCTCTTTGAGAACCTGGCGAACTGCAGGAGTAAACTTGTCAATGCCACGGCGGCTCTTACAATCGGTGCTGACTGCCGCCCAGCCCTTGGCGCGGTAGTAATCTGCCCACTTGGCGGTGGCATTGGGGTCAGCCAAATCCATACGATTCAGAATAATAATGCGGGGCTTGCTGCCGCAAATGGAATCAATGTCCGGGTTACGGCTGGAAATAGGAATACGGGCATCCACGATTTCACAAACCGCATCCACCTGCTTCAAATCGGCTTCGATTTGGCGGCGGGTCTTGGTCATATGACCGGGATACCATTGAATATTCATTTTATCCTGCTGCATTAGTCTACCGCTCCAATTCTGTCGAAAGACGGCTCCTGCGTACCCTGTTTATCACCGGGCCACATCAGAAAAATTGCCTTACCCAAAATCTCCCGCTCGTCAATGAAACCGATTTGCTCACTGCGACTGTCCAGAGAATTATCCCGGTTATCGCCCATGACAAACACCTTGCCCTCGGGAACCTGCTTGGAAAAGCTCTTCTGATTATTATAGTGCGGGATAATGGACAAATAGTCAGACTCGTCCAGTACCCTGCCGTCCACCATAATGACTCCGGTGGTTGCATCGAAACTCACCCACTGACCTTCTGTTGCGATAACACGCTTAACAATGCACTCGCCGCCACGGAAGGAATCCTTACTCGCAACAATGATATCGCCCTGTTTGGGTTGCTTATATAGCGAATTGCTCAGCAGAACCAGCCGGTCGCCGTCCACCAAAGTATTATTCATGGACGGACCAACCACCACAACAGTCCGGAAAAACAGCATATAAACAACCATAAATGCTGCCAAAACGTAAATAATATCCCGGAAAGTAACCAAAACATTTTGCTGCCAGGTCAGCTTCTCTTCCACTTGCTTCTCTTTCTTCTTAAACAGTGCCATAATCGAATCCTCCAAAATCAGGCGTTCATCGCCCTATGGGTACAATAATACTTATCCATTATACACGCTCCGCAGGAAAAAGAAAAGGGGAAATTTGCAAAAAGCCCTCTGAAAATTTCAGAGGGCAAATAAAAAAAGAGGGCATTGCCCTCTTTTTTTATGAAGTTGGGGATTAAACCTTCTCCTTGACCTTGGCGGCCTTGCCCATACGATCGCGCAGATAGTACAGCTTGGCGCGGCGAACCTGACCCTTACGGACAGTCTCAATCATGGCCACATTGGGAGAATGCAGGGGGAAGACCTTCTCGCAGCCCACACCGTAAGAGATGCGGCGAACGGTGATGGTCTCGGTGATGCCGCCGTGCTTACGAGCAATAACGGTACCCTCGAACACCTGGATACGCTCACGGGAGCCTTCCTTGATGCGAACATGCACACGAACGGTGTCGCCGACCTTAGCCTCGGGCAGCTGCTCCTTCATGTACTGGCTATTCAGAGCCTTTACCAAATCCATTTTCTTGTCCTCCTTAAATATTAGGCGTTCATGCGTCAAGCGCAGAGGACTCACCTTGATTTCAGACTGACGTATTATAGCATGGCGTTCAGGAAAAATCAAGAGGTTTTTTCACAAATTTTACGACTTTTTCTTGATTCCCTTGTCCCATCCATTCGAAAAATAGTAAAATACAAACAACAGAAACAAAAACAGGTTATGCCCAATCATGCACCCCCATGCAGCAATCAAACCCAACCCAAAGAAGTGAACGCAAATATAGGTGCCCAGAATTCGCACCACCCACATGCCAAAGATATTGCACACCAGCGGCACCATGGTTCGCCCCATGCCCTGCATCATACCTTCAATCACGATTGACATCCCATAAAAAGGCTCGGAAACTGCTACCATCCGCAGCACAATGGTACCCAATAGAATAACCTGAACATCATCCGAAAAGATATCCATCAGCCTGGGGGCAAAGGCAAAAAGCAGTCCTCCTGACGCCAACATCAGCAGCAGTTCAATCAGAAGAAACGAACGTCCAAGCTTGTGGATTTTGTCACTATCCCCTGCCCCATAGGCATTGCCCGCAAGTGTCGCCGCCGCAGCCTGCATTCCGTAACCTGGTACATAAAACGCGGATTCAACCGTGTTCGCAATGGTGTGGGCGGCAGTAGCCATGTTGCCAACGGAGTTGATTAAGGACGCAAAGGCAACATAGCCAAAGGACGTTCCGAACCGCTGCAGCGCATTTGGAAGCGCAACCCGCAGACAAGGCTTTAATATCGACATATCCGGTCGGAAGGAACCGCCCCGAGGGGAAATCATGGGATGTCGCCATAAGACAATCGTCATCAAAATTCCACCCACCGCAAAGCCAATTGCACTGGCCACAGCAGCGCCAATCACACCCAAGCCGGCTCCGGGAATCCACAGAGTCCAAGAAAAAACGTTAACGCTTCTACAGGGAAATATCAGCAAGAAATTCAGTATAACATTTATCAAATTTACCAAAAGGCCAACCCGCATGGGTGTTTTAGTGTCCCCGGCCGCGCGGAGCACCGTACCAAAGAGAATGCTGGCTGTACGGAAAAGCATAGGCGAATACAAAATCAGAAAATATTGACCCGTCAAGCCACGGATATCCGCATCCACCTGCATCCAGAGGGGCACATAACTGCTGAGCAGGGTTGTAAGCAAGGTAAAAACTACACCAACAATCCCCGCACAGAGTACTGCCTGACGCACCGCCCTCCGAGCCTTGTCCCGATTGTCCTGTCCGAGAGATTGAGAGATAAAGGCTAAAAAGCCCACACCCAAAGCCGAAATCGTACTGCCCACCAGCCAGTTTACCGTGCTGGTTGCACCCACAGCAGCGGTGGCCCGAGTGCCAAGAGAGCCGACCATAGCGGTATCAACATACTGTACAGCCGTATGAAGAAACTGCTCCACCATAGTAGGCCAAGCCAGTGCCCATATGACCGGGAACATTTCCCGGGAAATGATTCTTCTGCTCTTCATAACACAATTCCTTTTCTATTTTGCATTATCATAGCAATCCCATCAAGAAAAATCAATCGATTGTATCATCCAATTCTTGACGGGATTTTGGATGTATGATATAATTTGTAAAATTATAAAGAAAGGTCTGCGTGAGGACGCAGAAGGTGCCAATCATGTCGAAAACCGCCCAAAAGTGGATACACCTGATTGTGAGCTGTATCCTTTCGGCGATGCTTATCGGTCTGGGTATTGCGCTGATAATTTCCTGCCTGGATATTTACAACAGCGGGCCCAAGCCCTACACGCCGGAGTCCATCGCCGCACATTTCCAAAAGATTTCCCTGTTGGTCTATCTGACCGTTGCATGTGTAGTGCTTGGTATCGTGCTGAATCTGGTCATGCCCCAAGAAAAAAAGAAGGTCAAGGCGTTCCGCGACAATGCTGAAACCCTTTCCCGGCTGGAAGCCAAGGCCGGTATGCTGGAGGGGGAATTTGCTCAGAAAGCAGCAAAAGAGAAGAATCTGCGGAAGATTCTCCGACTGTGCACCGCCATCGCCTGCGTTCTGCTTGCCATCCGTCCCCTGCTTCACTTCATGAATCAAGACAACTTCCTGGGTGACAAGACACAATGCGTCATTCGAGCCATGACCATCGCACTGGTCTACGGAGCTGCTTCACTGTCGCTGACCTTCCTTTGCAAGGCGCTGTGCAGCAAGAGCATCGACCGGCAGATTGACATTTGCAAGACCTCCATCGCCAACCACGGCGCAGCGCAAAACTCACTGGAAAAGTGTGCAAACAATAACGGAAAGAAGGCGCTCCTCCTCATTCGGTGCGCAGTCGTAGCGGTTGCAGTGGTCTTCATCGTGTTGGGAATTTTCAATGGTGGCGCAGAGGCTGTTCTTAAGAAGGCCAACGCCATCTGCATGGAATGTATAGGAATGGGTTGATTATGGAAAAAAAAGATATCAAAGAACCGAAGACAAAATTCGGTCAATGGTGGGCCAATCACAAGCCCAGCAAGCGCCGACTGATTCAGCTGTATGCGGCTCTGCTGACCAATGCCAATCTTAAGGGTTTTAAGAGCGGCTGGATTTATATGGGTAATGCCAAATACGCCTGCGCCCCAGGGTTGAACTGCTATTCCTGTCCTGCCGCCTCCGCATCCTGTCCTTTGGGTGCCCTTCAAAATGCACTTAGTGACGCTAACAAGACCCTTCCATTCTACATCATCGGCATCCTTCTGCTGTATGGTTTCTTGTTTGGTCGCTGGATTTGCGGTTTCCTTTGTCCCTTTGGCCTTATTCAGGACTTGCTCTACAAAATCAGATCACCTAAGCTTAAGAAGAATCGCTTGACCCGAACCGCATCCTATCTTAAATATTTTATTCTGTTCTATTTGGTCATATTAATTCCTTTGACCTATGCGTCACAAAACGCTTCTGTCCCTGCATTTTGTAAATACATTTGCCCATCCGGAATCCTGATTGGATCTGGCGGTATTTTATCCAATAAACTTAACCATCGTCTTTTTGGTGCCCTCGGTCCCCTGTTTACCTGGAAGTTCCTTCTGCTTGTCGTATTCATTGTAGGCTCCATCTTCATTTATAGGTTCTTCTGCCGATTCTTCTGCCCCCTGGGCGCTCTGTATGGCCTGTTTAACAAGATATCCTGGTTGGGCGTTAAGATGGAGAAATCCAAATGTACTAACTGCGGCCTGTGCGTGGGCGCCTGCGATATGGATATTCGTCGTGTGGGCGACCATGAATGTATCAGCTGTGGCAAATGCGTCAATGTCTGTCCCACCAACGCTATTTCCTATAAGGGGCCCAAGATTCTGCTTGCTCCCAATGAAGTGGGCCTTCCTCTGAAGGCCAAACAGTATGTCGACCCCGTGGATGCTCCCGGCACTCCCCTGCCCAAGAAAACAAAGATTGCCCGATTAATTGTGGCTGTTTCCATGCTGGTTGCTCTTGGCGGCGCATTGGTCTACTACAATGTTATCCACAAAGACCCCCCGCATGTCGATATTGGCCAGGTAGGCAGCATTTGCCCCGATTTTGTTATGTCGGTTTACGACACCAACAATTCCCCTTATAACAGTGATACAATCTCCCCCAGTGATACCCTTGGTAAGGTCACGGTTATCAACTTCTGGTACCGGTTCTGCGATGGTTGCCGCACTGAACTGAAGGAAGAATTCCCCTTGCTGCACGACAAATACGGCGACAAGATTGAAATCATCGTGGTCCATTCCTATGAAGAGTACGGACTGGACATTGCCGAATTCATCAATTCCGGTATGCCAACGAACAGCGGTTTTATATACACGCGAGATGTTGAAGGTGAAAAATTCTTCCGGAGCCTGGGCGGCACCTCCGCCTGGCCGCTTACTGCAATTGTAGACGAATACGGTATCATTCAATTCCTTACAATTGGCAATACCACCTTCGAGGAAATGAACGAGGTTCTTGAAAAGTTGGTGGACTAAACATACGAAGTGATGGGAAGAACAGAAAAATCGGCACATTATGTGCCGATTTTTTCTTTATCGGACACCAACGGGGGGTATCCGATAAATGCTAGCAAAAAATTGCTCCCGCTTCCGTTGAACTGCACCCCATTTGTTAGACAAGTATGATATAATACTTGTACTAAGAAATGGGGTGTTTTTCTATGCCTAAAGGCGTACCAAACAAGCGATACACAGGCGAGTTTAAGCAGATGGTTGTAGAAACCATGATGCAGG
>JBGVDR010000054.1:0-7809 GCA_045119455.1 Faecousia sp. | reverse complement strand
GGCAAGTTCTGCCCCGAGTGTGGCGCTAAGAAGCCCTCCGGCGTGCCCCAGTACAAGTGCGACAAATGCGGCTGGCAGCCTGCCGACCCCACCAAGGCTCCCAAGTTCTGCCCCGAGTGCGGCGACCCCTTTGACTCCGGCGATATTATTGGCTAAACCATAAAAAAGAGGAAAATATGGACGTATTACAAGCATTTAAGTGTCCCAACTGCGATGGTGCCATCGAATTCGACAGCACCTCGCAGAACATGAAATGCCCCTACTGCGACACGGAATTTGACGTCGAAACCGTCAAAGAATACAACGAAGAGCTGAAAAACACCGCCACCGACGATATGTCCTGGCAAACCGCCCCCGGTCAGCAGTGGCAGACCGACGAAGCCAACGGGCTGCGAATCTACACCTGCACCACCTGCGGCGGCGAAATCGTGGGCGATGACACGTTGGCCGCCACCGCCTGCCCCTTCTGCGGCAACCCGGTGGTCATGCGCTGTCAGTTCGCCGGCGACCTAAAGCCGGATTTGGTGATTCCCTTCAAGCTGGACAAGAATGCCGTCAAAGAAGCCCTGAAGCGGCATTACAAGGGCAAGCGTCTGCTGCCCAACCTGTTCCGGGACGAGAATCACATCGACAAAATCCAGGGCGTTTACGTCCCCTTCTGGCTCTTTGAAACCGATGCCGACGCCCACATCCGCTACAAAGCCACCCGGGTGCGCCATTGGAGCGACAGCAACTATTACTACACCGAAACCCGGCATTACAGCGTGGTGCGGGGCGGCAATCTGGGCTTCGAAGCAGTGCCGGTGGACGGCTCCAGCAAGATGGCCGACGATTTGATGGAATCCATCGAGCCCTTCGATATGCGCGAGGCGGTGGATTTCCAGACCGCTTACCTGGCGGGCTACCTGGCCGACCGTTACGATGTGGATGCCCAGCAGAGCGTCCAGCGGGCCAATCAGCGCATCCGCAACAGCACTGAGACCGCCTTTGCCAGCACAGTCATGGGCTACTCCACAGTGGTCCCCGTCAATACCAACATTCAGCTCAAGAGCGGGCAGGCAAAATATGCCCTGTTCCCGGTTTGGCTGCTGAACACCAGCTGGAAGGGCGAAAAGTACACCTTCGCCATGAACGGTCAGACCGGACGCATGGTGGGTAACCTGCCCATGGATAAGGGCAAGTGCTGGCGTTGGTTCCTGGGCGCCATGGGCATTGCGGCGAGCCTGACCTTCGGTCTGGGCTGGCTGCTGTGGCTGCTGTAAGGGGGTGCTCAGAATGAAAAAACGCATTTTTACCTTAGCATTTGTGCTGATTCTGTGCCTGGCGCTGACCATCCCCACCTTTGGTGCCAGCGCCGCCGATTTGGAATCGAGGGTGATTGATATTGCCGGTCTGCTGACCTCCTCCGAAGAGCAGCAGCTGGAGAAGCAGCTGGATCAAATCGGCAACGAATACGACGCCTATATCAGCATCGTTACCCTGAAAAACAGCAACAGCTACGACATCGAGGAATACACCGAGGATTTGTTCTTCCGGGATAACTTTGGCCGGGGTGCGAGTGAGGACGGCATCCTGCTGGTCATCGACATGAGCAGCAGGGAATGGGCCATTTTCGCCAACGGCATCTGCGAGGAAGCCATTTCCAACTCGGATATTGACGATATCGGTGACGAAATGACCCCGGATTTGTCCGATGGCAACTATGCCGAGGCCTTCGAAATCTTTGCGGAAGAGTGTCAGGACTATCTGTACCGGTACACCCACTTCAACTGGCTGCTGTGGATTTTCATTGCGTTGGTTGTGGGTCTTATCGTGGCGCTGATTGTGATTTTGATTCTGCGGGGTCAGCTGAAATCCGTGCGCTACCGCGCCGCCGCCAGCGATTACATCAAGCCCGGCAGCATGAAGGTTACGGTTTCCCGGGATATGTTCCTGTACCGCACCGTCAGCCGCCGTCCCAGACCTAAGAGCAACTCCAGCTCCGGCTTCTCCGGCGGCTCCCGAGGCAGTCGAGGAAGCGGCAGATTCTAAACAGTAATCCCTGCACCACTACGGTGCAGGGATTTTTTTATCCAAAGAAAAGCGCTGGGTATAGCCGCAGCGGCGGCACAGCTCCTCACTGGCCCGGCGGCATCCAAAGCCCTGAACCATAGCTTGTGCCCGGGGAGACTGTAAAATCTCCCCCAAATTCTGAGAAAACACGTTGCCCAGGGTGATGACGCCCTCGCTGTCCAGACAGCAAGGCACCACCGAGCCATCGCAGAGGATGCCGAACTGATCCTTCATGCCATGGCAGAACACCGCTTCGGGTCCCAGAGGGGCGGCCAGGTCGGGCCATTCAAAGCGGTCGCCCCACTCCAAAAACAGCCGGTCCCGGAGCCGATAGCCCCGGTTATTTTCCGCCCACTCCTGCGGAAAAAGCTCCCGCAGAACCGCGAGCGTACTGTCGTTTCGCCCACCGTCAAAGCCCCGATTCCACAGCCGCAGGCAAACGATGGTGCCCGCCTGAGCGGCCCGGGCGGCAAATGCGGCGATTTGCTCCAGATACCGCCGGTGGGATTGGGCATCGCCCTCTTCGAAGCTATGGACAGAGATGCTGATTTTGTGCAAGCGCCTATCCAGAAGTGCCTGCCCCCGCTTTTCCAGCAACGTACCGTTGGTAGTGAGCACGGAGCGGAACCCCCGCTCCCCTGCCATGCGGAGAAATTCCGGAAGCTCCGGATGGGTCAAAGGTTCCCCCATTAGGTGATAATAAATATAACTCGTTTTTCCGGACAGCTGTTCCAGCACTCGGGCGAATTCCTGCCGGCTCATGCGCCGGAGGGGGCGACTGTGCCCGTGGCAGAAGGAGCAGTTCATATTGCAGATGTTGGTAATCTCCACATAGGCACGAGAATACATCCCCGTCCCCCCTTTCCGTTTTCTTTATTGTACACGACCCGTACCCGCTTTGGCAAGGGCAAATCCCCCCCAACATCACTCTCCAGCCTTTTTCGTAACAATGCCAAAATGGACGGGTGGTATTTTGGATTATCTGTCAATTGCACCGAGGGATACATTATTATATAATTATTGTGTCAAATTATATCTTGGAGGAATATCACCATGAAGCAGCGACAACACGTTTCCCGCCGTTTGGTGAGCCTGTGCCTGGCATTTGCCTTGCTGCTCACCTTGCTGCCGGTCATGCCCCTGTTCACAGGGTCCACCGCCAGCGCCGCCAGTCAGCCTATCACCATCTATTTTAAAGATACCGGGGGCTGGGGCAACGTTAACGGCTATGTCTGGGATAGCACCAATACGCCCGTTCTGGGTTCCTGGCCCGGCACAGCCCTGAGCAAAAACGAAGCTGGGCTATATGTTCTAAAGCTTGACTGGGACACCAGCAAGCAGATGAACTTCATCTTCAACGGCACCGGCGGTCAGACCGGCGATTTGAAGCTGACGGCTTCCAACATGGCCAGCTCCACCACCTGGTTCGTCAGTGGTCCCTCCGCTGCACCCGCCAAATACCGCCTACCCAGCGCCAGCGGCAACAAGGTGACCTTCACCTACGAGGGCTCTGCCTCCAAGGTGCAGGTGGCCGGCTCCTTCAACAACTGGGCAGTCGCCACCATGACCAAATCCGGCTCTACCTTCACTTACACCACCGAGCTGGCCGCCGGTCAATACCAGTATAAGTTCATCGTGGACGGCAAGTGGGTCAACGACCCCTGCAACCCTTTGACCACCGGCAACGATAACAACAGCTACTTCGTCATGCCCGGCATGGAGGGCACCACCGTCACCACTGCCAAGGGTATCGACATCCAGCTGCCCGCTGAGCTGAACTATACTGCCGCCGACGGCACCAAGCAGCTCACCGCAGTGACCTACTCCTGCGCCAACAGCGCTGTGACCATCAACGGCACCACCGCCAAGGTCAACGCTTCCTACACCGGCACCTCTGTGGATTTGATTGCCACCAACAGCTATGGTGCCACCGCCACCGTGAAACTGGATTTGACCGCCAAGGTACAAGATCCCACCGAGGTCATCCTCCACTTCTCCAACACCTTGGGTTGGAACAAGGTCTGCGCCCATCTGTGGTCCAGTTCCGGCAGTCTGGACACCACCTGGCCCGGAAAGACCGTCAACCGGGACGGCGACGGCTACTACACCCTGAAATTCAGCCACGCTTTCCTCTCCGGCGAGACCATGGGCCTGCTGTTCCACAACAACGGCGGCGCCCAGACCTCCGACATGACCATCCCCGCCAACAAGCTGACCGGCGGCAGCGTGGAGCTGTGGGTTCAGCCCACCGGCTCTGTTTCCAACGAGAAGTACACCGTCAGCTCCTCCTACACCGCCGGCACCATCACGCCTCCGTTCGTGTTCGGTGATGGCACCGTGACCTTCAACTACACCGGCAGTGCCAGCACCGTTTATCTGGCCGGTTCCTTCAACAACTGGAGCTCCACCGCCACCAAGCTGACCAAAAATTCCAGCGGTGTGTGGACCACTACCCTGGACTTGGAGCCCGGCGTTTATGAGTACAAGTACATCGTCAATGGCAGCTGGAAAACCGACCCCAAGAATGGTCTGGTAGGCGGCTACGATGAAAACTCCATCCTGGTGGTGCCCGACGGCAACGACCCCGTGGACACCGGCAAGATTACCGTGGTACTCCACTTCTACCGAAGCGGCACCAATGCCTATAACAACTGGGACGTCTGGTTCTGGGGTAACGGTGCTGAAGGTGCCGGCGCATTCAAGACCCAGGCCAACGACAAGGGCCGCATCGCCACCTTCACGCTGGATGGCCGCACCAATGCCAACGTTGGCTATGTTGTTCGTAAGACCGACTGGTCTGACAAGGAATTCTACGACCGTTTCATCGACCTGTCCGACGTGGTCAGCGGCACCGTCCACTATTACCTGAACTCCGGTTCCGCCACCGGTAGCCGTGTTCTGGGTGCGGACGTGGTCATGGGTCCCAAAGCCACCTACTCCAACCTGACTTATGACACCGGTAAGGTCTGGGTTCAGTTGTCCATGCCCCACGAGGGCGCGCTGACCTCCGCCTTCTCCATTACCGGTCCGGATAAGACCGTCACAGTCACCGGTGTGACCCCCAACGGCAACGGCTACGACCTGACTTTGAGCAAGCCCCTTACCATCAGCGAGGTTCGGCAGTACAGCGTGATTTACAACGGCTGTGCCTGCTCCATCAACATCGACGGTCTGTTCTACTCCAGCAAATTCGCCGCCGATTACACCTACAATGGTGACGACCTGGGTGTGACCTACACCCCCACCGCCACCACCTTCAAGGTCTGGGCCCCCACCGCCACCAATGTGCACCTGAAGCTGTACAAGTCCGGCAACTTCGGTACCAACGACCAACTCCAGTACATCCAGATGACCGCCGGTGAGCGGGGTGTCTGGGCAGTCACCGTCACCGGTGACCTGAACAAGGTTTATTACAATTTCGACGTTTCCTTCCCCACCTACACCGTGGAAGCCACCGACCCCTACGCAGAAGCCACCGGTGCCAACGGCGACCGGGGCATGGTTGTGGATATGTCCGCCACCGACCCCACCGGCTGGGAATATGACGTCAGTCCCAACAAGGGCATGAACTACACTGACGCCATCATCTACGAGATGCACGTCCGGGAATTCACCATCGACTCCTCCTCCGGTGTGGATGCGGCCTACCGGGGCAAGTACCTTGGTCTGACCCAGTCCGGCACCAATTACAAGGGCTACTCCACCGGTCTGGAGCACCTGAAGGAGCTGGGCATCACCCATGTTCAGCTGATGCCCGTGTTCGACTTCAATTCCGTGGACGAGTACCACCTGACCGACTGGGCCCAGTACGCCTGGGGCTACGATCCCAAGAACTTCAACGTACCCGAGGGCGGCTACTCCACCGACCCCTTCAACGGCGCAACCCGCATCACCGAGTTCAAGCAGATGGTGCAAACCCTCCACTCCAACGGTATCAACGTGGTCATGGACGTGGTCTACAACCACACCTTTGACGGCGGCAACTACTGCGGTAACAAAATCGTCCCCAACTACTATTCCCGTTTCTTCGGCGAGGGCAACTGGTCCAACGGCTCCGGCGTGGGTAACGATTTCGCCACTGAGCGTTCCATGGCCCGAAACCTGATTGTCAATTCCATTCTGCACTGGGTCGAGGAATACCACATCGACGGCTTCCGTTTCGACCTGGCAGGTCTGATTGACGTGCAAACCGTCAACGAAATCGTCAATACCGTCCATGCCAAGTACCCCAACGTCATTTTCTACGGCGAGGGCTGGGCACCCGGCGGCACCGCGGTGCAGGATGGTCATGCACTGGCTACCCAAGGCAACGCCTGGCAGACCGGTGGCTTCGGCTACTTCAACGACTCCTTCCGGGAATCCTGCGTGCCCAACAGCATCGGCACCTGGGGCTTCGCCACCGGCAGCGGTGATGTGGCTGATGCGGTTCTGCGCTACATGCGGGCCAGCACCGATTGGAGCACCAACCCCAGTCAGCTGATTAACTACACCTCCTGTCACGATAACTACTGCCTAACCGACAAAATTATCATGACCCGGGATGGGCTGGACTGGTACAGCATGACCTCCATGAACCGGCTCTCCGCTGCCATGATTCTGCTAAGCCAGGGTGTGCCCTTCATCTACTCCGGCGATGAAATTCTCCGGGAAAAGAAGGACGGCGATGGCAATCGATACCACAATGGTTACGGTGCCTCCGATGAGGTTACCAAGCTTTACTGGTCCGAACTGCAAAGCAAGGACTTCGCCCAGCTGACCGATGACTACTATGCCGGTCTGATTGCTTTCCGTAAGAACCACGCAGCCTTGCGCAGCCCCAACGGCGCGGATATTTGGAACAATACCGTGGTCACCAAAATCAGCAACACCTGCGTGATGCTCTACATCAAGGGTGGCTTTAATTACGAGTGCTCCAGCGGCATCGTGATTCTGCTGAACTCCGGCAGCTCCACCGCCTGGGTAGACTTGTACAACAAGGGTATCCCCAGTGGCAACTGGCAGGCCTGTATCCACGGCGATAAAGCCGGTACCAATGCCCTGTGGTCCGTGAATGTCAATGGGTCCTCCGGCAACGTGGGCGTAGAGCCCTACTCCGCCACCGTTCTGGTGCTGGGTGACCTGATTCATGAGCAGTCTGTTTACAATGAGAACCTGTCTCTGGTAAGCTGCAAGCACTCCAACCACGACACCGCAGGCAACTGTCTGAAGTGCGGTGCCCAGGTGGGTCACAAATACGGCAGCTGGTCCGAGCTGACGGCTCCCACCTGTACCGCCACCGGCACTGAAAAGCGCAGCTGCGCTTGCGGCGCTTCCGAAACCAAAACCATTCCCGCGCTGAAGCACAGCTACTCCTCCGTTGTAACCGCTCCCGACTGCGAGAATGCCGGTTACACCACCTACACCTGCTCCAAGTGCGGCGACAGCTATACTGGTAACGAGGTTGCCGCTCTGGGTCACACCGAGGTTATTGACGCTGCCAAGGCTCCCACCTGCACCGAGCCCGGTCTGACCGAGGGCAAGCACTGCTCCGCCTGTGGCATCGTTCTGGTTGCTCAGAAGGAAGTTCCCGCGCTGAAGCACAGCTATGTGGACGGCATCTGCGGCAACTGCGGCGAAGCTGATCCCAACTACGTCAAGCCCATTGTCCAGCCCGTGATCACCGTGGGCTCTCCCTCCGTCAGCTTTGAGGGCGAAATCCGCTACAACATCTACTTCTCCGCCTCCCAGCTGGACGATGTGGTCGAAATCGGTCTGGTG
>JBGVDR010000053.1:0-4787 GCA_045119455.1 Faecousia sp. | reverse complement strand
TGTCTGTCATCGCGAGGGCCTTTAGGCCCGTGGCGATCTCCTCTAAAGGGAACTGATATGTTTTATTGTCAGGAGATTGCCACGCCAGCTTACGCTGGCTCGCAATGACGTGCTATTTTTTACACCGCTAAACAATCATTTAGCGTCGCACAAAAACTCCGCCGGGCGGTATGCCCGGCGGAGATGTATAACAGGGGGTTAGGCGAAAGCGTCCAGCGCCAGCTTGAAAGCGCCATAAGCGCCGGCATCGTTGCCCAGGGAAGCCAGCTCGAAGCGCACATTGGATGCGGCATGGAACACGTATTTCTGGAAGTAGGGCTTGGTGCCCTCCAGCAGGACCTTGCCGGCCTTGCTCACGCCGCCGCCCAGAACCACGGCCTCGGGGTTGACCACGCAGCACAGGTCAGCCAGGAACTCGCCCAGCAGGGCATAGTACTTGTCCAGAATCTCCAGCGCCACGGCATCGCCGGCCTTGCCTGCGTCGAAGATGTCCTTGCAGGTGATGGCCTCCAGATTCCGCAGGGAGGAGAAATCGTCGTTGGCAGCCAGCTGCTTGTAGGCCATCCGCACAATGCCGGTGGCAGAGCAGTACTGCTCCACGCAGCCGCGCTTGCCGCAGCCGCAGACATCGGTTTCCTCCCGGTTGAGCACCAGGTGACCAATTTCCGCGCCGGAGCCGTGTGCGCCGTGCAGCAGCTTGCCTTCGATGACGATGCCGCCGCCAACGCCGGTGCCCAGGGTGACGAAGACCATGTTGTCACAGCCCTGACCGCCGCCCTTCCAGTATTCGCCCAGAGCGGCAACATTGGCATCGTTGCCGGCCTTGACAGGGAAGCCGGTGAGCTGGCTCAGAGTCTCTGCGATGTTGAAAACACCCCAGCCCAGGTTCACGCACTTATTCACAACACCCTTGCCGTCCACGGGACCGGGCACGCCGATGCCGATGCCCACGATGGAGTTGGGGGTCACGTCATGCTCGTCCATGTAGCCCTTGATGGAAGCGGCGATATCGGGCAGAATCTGCACGCCGCCGCCGGCGGTGACGGTGGGGATTTCCCACTTGTTCAAAATGGTGCCGTTCTCGTCGAAGTAAGCAATCTTGACGGTGGTACCGCCCAAATCCACGCCGAAGCCGTATCTCATATGTTTATCCTCCTGTAAAAGGTTTTGATTTACCCATCTATTATACATAGGCTGAACAAAAATTTCTATACTTTGGGGCAATTTTTTTCAAAACTTTTGAAACTTTTTAATAGGGGCTTGCGTTTGGGGCGGTTTTGCGGTAACATATAAAAGCATATAAATATGAAAGGAAGTCCCTTTTATGATCAAAGTTGATATTTCTAATGTTTGGGGTCAGGTTTCTCTGCCCGACCTGCTGGCGATGGAGAAGGAAGTCTTCGCTGCCCACAAGACCCTGTCCGAGCGCACCGGCCCCGGCAACGATTTTCTGGGCTGGCTGGATCTGCCCGTTCGGGAGCCCACTGAGGAAATCAGCCGCATTCTGAAGGCTGCTGAGAAGATTCGTGGCGAGTCCGAGGTCTGCGTGGTCGTGGGCATCGGCGGCAGCTACCTGGGCCCCCGTGCCGCTATTGAGCTGCTGCAGGGCCCCAACCACAACATCGGCAAGGGCAAGGGCAATCCCCAGATTTACTTCGCCGGCAACGGCCTTAGCACCCGCCATTGGAATGAGCTGATGCGCTTGCTGGAGGGCAAGGATTTCTCCGTTATCGTCATCTCCAAGTCCGGCACCACCACCGAGCCCGCCATCGCTTTCCGTGGCCTGAAGTGGATGCTGGAGCGTAAGTACGGCACCGAGGCCGCCAACGACCGCATCTATGCCATCACCGACCCCGCCAAGGGCGCTCTGCGTCAGATGGCTGATGAGCAGGGTTGGGAGACCTTTGTCATTCCTCCCAGCGCCGGTGGCCGTTTCTCCGTGCTGACCCCCGTAGGTCTGCTGCCCATGGCTGTGGCCGGCATCGACATCATGGCTATGATGAACGGCGCCGCCGATGCCAAGGAGGCCTATGACCTGCGCTCCTTCGAGAACCCCGTGTGGCTGTATGCCGCCACCCGGAACCTGCTGTACCGCAACGGCAAGGTCATCGAGCTGTTCGAGTCTTTCGAGCCCGGCTTCAAGATGCTCGGTGGCTGGTGGCAGCAGCTGTTCGGCGAGTCCGAGGGCAAGGACGGCAAGGCCATCTTCCCCGCCACCGCTGAGCTGACCGCCGACCTGCACTCTCTGGGTCAGCTGATCCAGGAGGGCGAGCGCAATATGTTTGAGACCATGGTGCGCTTCGACGCTCCCGAGCAGAAGTACGTCATCGGCTCCGACCTGAAGAACCTGGACGGTCTGAACTACCTGACCGGCAAGACTCTGGATTTCGTGGACGAGAAGGCTTACCTGGGCACCATGGCCGCTCACGTGGACGGCGGCGTGCCTGTCATCACCATGGACGTGGGCGAGCTCAACGACAAGAAGCTGGGCGAGCTGTTCTACTTCCTGGAGCTCAGCTGCGGCGTTTCCGCCTATATCCTGGGCGTCAACCCCTTCAACCAGCCCGGTGTTGAGATGTATAAGAAGAACATGTTCCAGCTGCTGGGCAAGCCCGGCTACGAGGCTAAGTAAATTTCTTCGCCAAATTCACAAATTTGTGCTTGCAAAATTGCCACATAGCTGTTAGAATTACCATACAGCCAGATATGGCAAAGCAAAGGAGGAATATCCTATGATTCATGTGATTATGGGCCTGAAGGGCTCCGGTAAGACCAAGAAGCTGATCGACTCCATCCACGAGTCCGTGGCCAATGCCAGCGGTGACGTGGTCTGCATCGAGTACGGCAAAAAGCTGACCTATGATGTCAACTATCGCGTCCGTCTGGTGGACTCCAAGGAGTACGGCATTAACTCTCTGGATATGCTCAAGGGCTTCCTGAGCGGTCTGCACGCCGGCAACTTCGATATTACCCATGTGTACATCGATAACCTGTATAAGACCATCGGCAATGACCGCGCCGCCGGCGAAGCTTTCGTCATCTGGTGCGCCGAGTTCGCCCAGGTCAACAACATGGAGATTACTGTTACCATCTCCGACGATCCTGCCCTGGCCTCTGAGGCTGTGCAGAAGTATCTGTAATTCAAAAATTGCCCGGACGCATCTGCGCATCTGCGTCCGGGCTTTTTCTGTTTTTCGTTATCCCAACCGCTCCAAAATCTTTGCTGTCAGCAGTTCCACCAGATCCGCATCCACAGCGGGTCTGGTTTCTTTTTCGACGGTTTTGTCCCATGCCACCCGGCGGATGTTCACCAAATCCAGGGGCGAAATGTTGTTCGACGAACTGCTGCCGCCCACAGCGCCGCAGCCCAGGGTCAGGGCCGGGAACAGCCCGGTGGTTTTTCCGATACCCCCCAGCGCCGCCGGGGTGTTCACCAGGAACCGGGACACGGGAATCTGCAATGCAAATTTCCGAATCACCGCTTCATCAGCGCAATGCATGGCGAAGGTGTGACCGCTGCCCTCATGGGTCAGCACTTCAATGGCCTTTTGAAGCACGGCATCCTCGCTGTCCATGACAAAAAAGGCTAGCACCGGACACAGCTTTTCCATGGAATAAGGACGGGTAGGACCGGCCTCCTGCTCCCGGGCAACCAGAATTTTTGTACCTGCCGGCACGGAAAAGCCCGCCATCTGCGCCAGCTTTTCCGCCGCCTTACCCACAATGTCGGGATTCAAGCCACCGCTGGGCTTGAACAGCAGCTTAGCAAGCCGACCAGCTTGATCCTTGTCCATAAAATAAAAGCCCTGACGCTGGGCTTCCTGCCGTACCGCCTGCTCCATGTCCTTTTCCACAATGATGCTCTGCTCCGAGGCGCAAACTGTGCCGTTGTCAAAGCTTTTTGACCGCAGAATGCACGCAACCGCCCGGGCAACGTCTGCCGAGTGGTGGATATAGGCCGGGCCGTTGCCCGCACCCACGCCGATGGCGGGCTTGCCGGAGGAGTAGGCTGCCCGCACCATGCCGGGTCCCCCGGTTGCCAGAATCAGCCGCACCTCTTCGGCTGCCATCAGTTCCTGCGTACCCGCCATGGCACCCATGCTCAGGCACCCGATGCACCCCGCCGGAGCGCCGGCTGCCACTGCCGCCTGCTCCACGATTTTCGCCGCCCGGAGGGTGCATTTTAAGGCCTTGGGGTGAGGAGAGAAAATGATGGCATTGCCGGATTTCAGGGCAATCAGTGCCTTGTAGCACACGGTCGAGGTGGGGTTGGTGCTGGGGATGATGGCGGCAAGCAGACCCACCGGCACACCGATTTCCCAAAGCTTTTCCTGAGGGTGCTCCCGAAGGATGCCCACGGTCTTCATGTCCTCCATGGCCGCCAGAACCTCCCTGCTGGCGAAGAGGTTCTTGGCAATTTTGTCCTCCACATTACCAAAGCCGGTGTCCTCCACCGCCAGCTCTGCCAGTTCCCGGGCGGCTTTTTCAAAGGCTCGTGCCACCGCCCGGGTGATGGTGTCGAGCTGATTTTGATCCATTCGGCACAGAACCCGCTGGGCCTTCTGCCCTTGACGGCATAAAAGCCGTGCCTCCTGCCGCGCCGCCAAATCCTTGTCCAATTCCATATTGCCACTCCTTTTTGTAATGTAAATGATTGTTTGCGGGCATGGCCCGCGGCAAATCGCGTCACCTACCCAGGCGGTAATCGAACACCTTTGGGCACACTCGGTAACGAACGGCTCTGTAAATCGTACAGAAATGTCTGTCATCGCGAGGGCCTTTAGGCC
>JBGVDR010000052.1:0-5824 GCA_045119455.1 Faecousia sp. | reverse complement strand
CTGTCATCGCGAGGGCCTTTAGGCCCGTGGCGATCTCCTCTAAAGGGAACTGATATGTTTTATTGTCAGGAGATTGCCACGCCAGCTTACGCTGGCTCGCAATGACGTGCTATTTTTTACACCGCTAAACAATCATTTACCTTAGTGTTTATTAAAAAACCACCCTGACCGGCGGTCAGGGTGGTTGGTTTAGGGAATGGATACCTGAGGAATCTCTGGAACAGTGGGGATATCGGGCAGCGTGGGGTCGGAGGGCACAGCAGGCTCCGAGGGTTCAGTCACGGGAGGAATCAGAGGATCCGAGGGGATATACTCAATGGCGATGATGACCTCGTCCCGGGAATTGTATTCCGAGCGGTCAATCAGAATGGTGGCAATCAGCTGATTATCGGTCAGCCGGTACTTGTACACAGAGGTCTGCACGGTGCTGCCAACGATACCGGACTGGAGAATCTGACCCTCATAATAGCCCTTGACGTTATCCCGGTCCACCACCTTGATGACGGTTTGGGGCTGGGTTTGGCTTAGCACACGGGTCTGCACATCCACCCAGTAGTCCCGGGTGTTGGTGCCGACCAACTGGATGCTGACGCTGCTGCCCTGGCAAATCGCCACGATACGGATGGGATAACCGGTGTTGTTGCGGAATTTTAGGTCACTGGACAATCCGTCCACCCAAGCGTCCAGACCCAGCGTGGTGTAATCCACGGCATAGCTGGCGCTGCGGCGCTCCATAATCTCCAGGTCCGCCGCCAGGGCGCAGTAATACAGGGTGGAGGCGGTTTGGCTGATGCCGCCGCCGAGCATTTCGGTTTCCTTGCCGTTGATTATTTCAGTGGATTTCTTAAAGCCGTTCTCAGCGGTGATTGCGCCCATGAGCTCGTTGAAGGAGAAGGTCTCGCCGTCGCTGATAACGTAGTTATTCAGCTTTTTACAGGAGAGCTGAAGGTTTGCATTCCGGTTGGAGGAGCTGAAGGGCGAGCGGGTGGTGAACTCGGAGAGCTGGTTGATAAACAGCTGACGGTTCAGTTCTTCCTGGGTGGTCTTGGGCATGAGGAAGCCCAGGCGAATCTCCAAAATCTGACCTTCGCCGGAAGTGTCAATCAGCTGCTGAACCCGGGCCACGTCAAAGCCGTAGCCGTAGGTCTCGGGGACGATGGAGAATGGCTTGCTGGTCATGTAGGCATCACTGGGCTGGGTGCAGTATTGATTGAACAAATCCTGAGCACTCAGCTTGCGGGGCTGGGTGATTTGGGGGGCTTCATATTCCAGAAGCAACTCGCCCAGACTGTAGGCGTCCAGAACGTCGCTGTACAGGCTCTTGCTGTCCAGCCCGTAGCCAGGCACGCCCATGGTCACGGTGAGCACCTGGTGGGTTACAGGGCGGCTGGGGTAGTTCGGGTCATAGGTGGGACGGGCGGTGTCGCTGAGGGTGGCGCTGGGCTGGGTCAGCAGGCTGCCATAGGAGGCACAGAAGTTGTCGATGGCATTGCGGATGTAGGCAAGATCCAGCTCCATATAGGGCAGCAAGGCCACGGTGTGGGTGGTCAGGTAAGCCACCTCTTTGGCATGGGCATAGTCCTTGCTGGAGCCGCCACGACCATGGCGGTAAGCGGCCGCAGCCACCGCATTCACATCCAGAGAAATCTTGGTGTCCGCGGGACGGAGGGTCAAACTCCGGTCCGGCAAGCGAATCACCATGGATTGGGCGGCGATGTTCCTCTCCAAACCCAGCTTTAGGGCATTGGCGGCCTCAGCCTCGGTCATGCCACCCAGGTTGATTCCGCCGGCATAGACGTTGGGGAGAATTTTGCCGTCATCCTTGGCGGAACGCTGGGGGTTGGCAATCATATAAATAATCAATCCAATCAGCGCAAGCACTACGAGTGCGCAGGCGGTGACAACAGCGACCCGCTGCTTTTGCACGGCACGCTTGCGGGCGGCAATTTGTTGGGCAGTAGGACGCTTCTGGGGGGCGGGCTGCTTCGGCTGGGCGCCGGAGCCAGACTGGGAGCGCTCAGTTGTTTTCATAAGGCGGCGCTTCTCCTTCCTGATATGGTCATTCGATATTATTGTAGCACAAGATTCTAAGATTGCAACGTCAATCCGGCAAAAACTTGTTGGTAGCCAGCAAAATTGACAATTTCGTCACAGGTTTTGGGCTTTTAAGAACCGGTCGATGAAGGTTTTGCACTGCTTCAGACTGTCCACACCGGAGCTGAGCCGGAGGCGCAGAGTGGGCTCCTTGGCGGTGGCCAGGAAGGTCAGCCGAGCCTTGTAATCCTGATCGGCACAGATGGCACTGACGGCTTCGAAATTCAAGTTCGTCATGGTCAGCAGCACATCGCCGGCTTTCTGGCGGATGTCCTTAATGCCGCAGCGGCGGGCTTGTGCTCGGAGCAGGGCGATGTCAATCAGATTCAGCACGCCACGGGGCGGCTCGCCGTAGCGGTCCACGATTTCATCAAGCAAATCGTCTGCATCGGCGGGGGTGCGGATGGCGGCCATGCGGCGGTACAAATCCATGCGCTCCTCTCCCCGGGAAACGTACTCGGGATCCACGTTGGCAGTAACGTTCAGATCGGCAGTGCACTCGGGTTCCTTGGGCTTTTCACCACGCTCCTCCAGCACCGCTTCGTCCAGAAGCTTTAGGTACATATCATAGCCCACGCTCATCATGTGACCCGATTGCTCGGCACCCAGCAGGTTGCCGGCGCCCCGGATTTCCAGGTCACGCATAGCAATTTTGAAGCCGGAGCCGAATTCTGCGAAGTCCCGGATGGCGGAGAGCCGTTTTTCAGCGATTTCCGTTAGATTCTTGTCCGGGCGGTAGGTGAAATAAGCATAGGCATGGCGGGTGGAGCGGCCCACTCGACCACGGAGTTGGTGCAGCTGGGACAGACCGAAGCGGTCTGCATTTTCAATAATCAACGTGTTGGCATTGGGAATATCCAAACCGGTTTCGATAATCGTGGTGCACACCAGCACTTGGATTTCGCCGTCGGCCATGGCCTGCATTACATCGCCCAGAGCATCCTCGCCCATCTGACCGTGAGCAACTGCCACGTTCAAACCGGGAATCCGTCGGCGCAAGCTACCTGCGCACTGGTCTATGGTTTCGGTGCGATTGTGCAGGTAGTAGACCTGCCCGCCCCGTTCGACCTCCCGGCGGATGGCATCGTCGATAATGGCATTGCTGTGCTCCATGACGAAGGTCTGCACCGGGTAGCGATCTGAGGGGGGCGCCTCGATGGTAGACATATCCCGGATTCCGGAAAGTGCCATGTTCAAGGTGCGGGGAATGGGGGTGGCGGAGAGAGTCAGCACATCCACACCTTGGGAGATTTCCTTCAGCCGCTCCTTGTGGCTGACACCGAAACGCTGCTCCTCGTCCACAATGAGCAGGCCCAAATCCTTGAACTGGATGGATTTTTGCAGCAGCTTGTGGGTACCGATGATTAAATCCACGGCACCGGAGCGGACGTTTGCCACGGTACGCTGCTGCTCCTTGGGGGACCGGAATCGGCTGAGCACATCGATGTTCACCGGGAACCCCCTGAATCGGGCGATGGCGGTTTGGTAATGCTGTTGCGCCAGCACAGTGGTGGGCACCAGTATTGCCACTTGCTTGCCGTCCATGATGGCCTTCATGACCGCGCGGAGAGCAACCTCGGTCTTACCGAAGCCCACGTCGCCACAGAGCAAACGGTCCATAGGGGTGGGAGATTCCATATCTGCCTTGATTTCGGCGATACAGCGCAGCTGATCGTCGGTTTCCGGGTATGGGAAATTGTCCTCAAATTCCTTTTGCCAGGGGGAATCGGCGGCAAAGGCGAAGCCCTCCTGCCGTTTCCGGGCGGCATAGAGCTTAATCAGCTCCCCAGCCATGTCCTTGGCGGCCTTACGAGCCTTGGCCTTGGTCTTCTGCCAGGCGTCGGAGCCGATTTTATTCAGCCGGACGGTGGTATCCTCGCCACCGTTGCCGATGTATTTACTAACCATGTCCAGTTGGGTGGCAGGGACGAAAAGTGTGTCGGAGCCTTGGTAGGCGATTTTGACGTAGTCCTTGATTGCACCGTCCACCCGGATGCGCTCCATTGCCACAAAGCGACCAATACCGTAGTTTTCGTGAACCACCAGGTCGCCGGGGGACAAATCCGTGAAGGAATTGAGCTTTTGTCGGTTAGTGGCGGATTTTTTCGCTTTTTGGGGTTTGGCATCGCCCCGGGACAGGAGCTGACCCTCGGTGAGGATGGCGAGCTTACTGTCGGGGTACTCCATGCCATAGGGCAAACTACCTTCGGTCAGCAGAATCTGGCCGGGCTTGGGCATTGTTGACAGGGGGATGCACAGGAAACCGGAGAGGTTCTTGGTACCCAGCATTTCCTGCAGCAGCTCCGCCCGGCGGCGGCTGCCGCAGAGCACCAGGCAGGAGAAGTCCTGCTTTTGGTAGTGGGCCAGGTCTGCCGCGGCGGTGTCCATGCTGCCGCCGTAGCCGGGAAGCTGCTTGGCAGTGATGGGAAACAGGTGTTTGGGGCGGTTGTCCTCGGGATAGGAGCTTCCGGCGAAGGCATCCATGTAGACAATTGTCCGACCGGTCAGGCTGGCGCAGAAATCCTCCCACTGGCAAACGTAGTCGCACAACTCGCCGGCAACGATGCCACCCTGGAGCAAGCTGTCCAGCTGCATACCCATCTCTTCGGTGCGGGTGCGGGCTCGGCGGTGGAGGTTATTCTGGTCGCAGGCGATGAGAATGGCCTCGTCCGGAATATAGTCCATTGCTGTGGCAAATTCCGGATAAATAAGCGCCATATATCGATCGGATGCCGGGATTTGAATGCCATTTTCGTATTTTTCCAAATCCTTTTCGAAGGTTCGGATGAGCTCCTCGTTGGGGTTTTTTCGGCGTTTCTGCCGGGAAATCAGACTGCGGATATCGGCACAAAGTCCTTCCAGCCCCTCAGGATGAAGTCGGGGTTGGGTTTCTCCGATGGGCAGGATTACGACCTTATCCACGTTCTCGCTGCGACGCTGGGTGTCCGGGTCGAAGAAGCCCATGGTGTCCAACTCGTCACCGAAGAACTCCGCCCGGAAGGGCCGGTCGGCGGAGGGTGAGAAAATATCAACAATACCGCCACGGACGGCAAACTGTCCGGGACCTTCCACCATGGAGCACCGGGTGTAGCCGGAGCGGGTGAGCCGCTGGAGCAAATCTTCAAGCTGGTACTCTCTGCCGATTTCCAGGGTGAAGACCGCTTGGGAAAGCGTGGGGCGGGGAATGGTACGTTGACTTAGTGCATCCCAGGTCAGAATTTGCAGACCCGTTGCGCCGGTGGTCAAGTCATAAAGCTGGCGCAAGCGCTTTTGCTCCCAGGCTCGGGAGACTACGGCAGTGTCGTAGAGCGTCAGTTCCCGGCCGGGCAGAATGGGAGTGGTAACGCCCAGGAAGGCCTTCAGTTCCTCCTGAAGACGCTTGGCGGCCATGTCGTCCTGGCACAGCGCCACAATAGGGCGGTCGGTGTGCCGGCGCAGGGCAGCGATGATGTGACTGCGATTGATTTGGCCGATGCCGGTGACGGCGGCGGATTGATTCTGGGTCACGGCCTGTAAAAGGGCGGAGTATTCAGGAATCGCCTTCAGGGCGGAAAGCAGTTGGTCCATAGTATCACCTCATAATAGGAAAGTAAATGATTGTTTGCGGGCATGGCCCGCGGCAAATCGCGTCACCTACCCAGGCGGTAATCGAACACCTTTGGGCACACTCGGTAACGAACGGCTCTGTAAATCGTACAGAAATGTCTGTCATCGCGAGGGCCTTTAGGCC
>JBGVDR010000051.1:0-27750 GCA_045119455.1 Faecousia sp. | reverse complement strand
GGCCTAAAGGCCCTCGCGATGACAGACATTTCTGTACGATTTACAGAGCCGTTCGTTACCGAGTGTGCCCAAAGGTGTTCGATTACCGCCTGGGTAGGTGACGCGATTTGCCGCGGGCCATGCCCGCAAACAATCATTTATAGTACTGCCGCATTTCCTGGGCAGCTTGGGTAACTTCCTCCCACAGCTCCCGGGCAGATACCCGGAGCACGCCGCTACGCAAGCTGGACAATTGCACCAAAGAATCGGATGTTGCCACCCGGACGGCATAATTATTGCCAATCTGGGCTGCCAGCTCCTCGATGTAGGCATCGGCGGTCTGTCCTTCTTTGGTGAACACCACCCGGATGTTATTCCATGCTGTGCGGCTCCCCGGGCTGCCCTTTTGCTTGTAGCCGTCGAAAACCACCACCAGAGTGGATTTTTTATACCCGGCATAGCTGCTGAGCCAGTCGCACAGGCTTCGCCGAGCGGCATCCAGGTCTTCCTTGGCAAGCTGCGCCAGCTCCTCCCAGGCGAAGATGATGTTGTAGCCGTCCACAATGAGATACTGCTGCCGGGGCGGGCGAATGGTCAGCGTCTCCTGGGCGGGCACATTCCGTACCGGGCGATAGAGCGTAGTAGTCTGAGGACCGAACTGCCGCTGCATAATGCGCTCCAGCTCCTTGTCGTCCAGCTGGAGGTTGCGGGTGATGATTTGGGGCTTTTCCGTTTTCAAGGGGCTTTCCAGGTGCATATACTCTTTGACCTGGTGCCACTTCACATTGAAGCCCGCGCCATGGGCGCAGAACACCGAATCCGGGGTATTTTCCAAATCCGAATCCGGATCGTAGCCCGCCGCTTCGATGACCGCCTGCTGGTTGTGGCAAGGCTCGTAGCCCCGCAGACCGATTTGCAGCCGTCCCCGCCCCTGGGTGTAGGCCGCCAAAGTATCGGCATAGTCCCCCAACTCCGAAGCGGGCACCGCTCCTTTTAGGGTGGAGAAGCCGCCGGCGGCTTCCGGCGGGTCAAACCGGCCACCCATGGTGCGAAGGTCCGTGATGGTGCGCCCCACAACCTCGGTGGGCACCGTCACCGTCACATCGTACCAGGGCTCCAAAATCCGGGATTTGGCCTGCATCAAGCCCTGGCGCACCGCCCGATAAGTGGCCTGGCGGAAATCGCCACCCTCGGTGTGCTTCAAGTGAGCTTTTCCGATGAGCAGGGTTATTTTCATATCCGTAATGGGCGCGCCCAGCAACACCCCCCGGTGGGTTTTCTCTGACAAATGCCCCATTACCAGGCTCTGATAGCTGCCGTCCAGCACATCCGTGGGGCAAGTGGAATCAAAAACCAGACCGCTGCCCAGGGGCAAGGGCTCCAGCAGCAGATGCACCTCGGCATAGTGGCGCAGGGGCTCGAAATGCCCCACGCCCTCCACGGTGTTTTCGATGGTTTCCTTATAAAAAATCCGGGGGTCGGTCAGGCTGATTTCCACTCCAAAGCGCTGGCTCACCAATTCCCGCAGCACCTCCATCTGCACCCGACCCATCAGCTGCACCTGAATCTGCCGGGTGGGCTCGTCCCAGAGGATATGCAGTTGGGGGTCTTCCTCCTCCAGCTGGCGCAGCTTGGGCAGCAGCATGGTGGGGTCGGCAGCGGTGGTCACCCGGTAGGTCATGACGCTTTGCAAGCTGGGCGCAAGCCCCGGCATCTGGGCGCCGTAGCCCTGTCCGATGCGGCTTTTACTCAAGCCGGTAACGGCGCAAATGCTGCCGGCAGGCAGAGAATCCACGGAGGTAAATTTTTCGCCGGAATAGAGCCGAAGCTGCTGGATTTTTTCGTTCTCCAACACCTGGCGCACCCGCAGCTCCCCGCCGGTGATTTTCAGCCAGGTCAGCCGATTGCCGGAGGAATCCCGGGAGATTTTGTACACCCGGGCGCCGAAGGCATCGGGATAAGCCGGCACCGGCGCAAAATCATCCACCAGCGTCAAAAATTCCTCCACGCCCCACAGCCGTAGTGCCGAGCCAAAGCAGCAGGGAAACAACCGCCGGTGGCGAATCAGCTCCGTCAGCGTACCGTCGGAAATCTCCGCCCCGGATAGGTAGTTTTCCAGCAGGGCTTCGTCGCAGAGGGCGGCATTTTCCAGAATCTCCTCCCGCCGGGTCGTGAAGTCTACACAGTTTTTGGACAGCTGGGCTTGAAGCTGGGTCAGTAACTGCCCCTTGTCCGTGCCGGGCAAATCCATCTTGTTGATAAACAGGAAGGTTGGCACCCGGTACTGCTCCAGCAGCCGCCAGAGGGTCAGGGTGTGGGCCTGGATGCCGTCGGTGCCGCTGATGACCAACACGGCGCAGTCCAAAATAGGTAGCACCCGCTCCGCCTCAGCACCGAAATCCACGTGACCCGGGGTATCCACCAGGGTCAGATTCAGCCGGGGTGTCTGAATCCGGGCCTGCTTGGAGAAGATGGTAATACCCCGACTGCGTTCCAGGCTGTGATGATCCAAAAGCGCATCGCCGTGGTCTACCCGCCCCAAGGTGCGCCGGGACCCGGAGTGATATAGCAGTGCTTCGGACAACGTGGTTTTGCCTGCATCCACATGGGCCAGAAAACCGATACTAACCGGGCTTTTCTTCACTTGTTCAGACATAGAAATGCCCCCTTTCACAGTCAATGTACGAACATTATACCACGAAAAGGGGCAGCAGTCGATAGAAAAACCGGCAAATTATCATGTTATTGCTTGACACAATGGTCTTTCGGAGCACCGTGGGCACCGAATATTTTCCAGTTACCGATGCCCAGCCGTCCCATAATTGCTTTTCTTTCCTCGCTGCATAGCTTTGGATCCGTATCCACCGAGGTCATTAAGATCGGTGCATATTGATTGTACTCAGCCTGCTCAGCGGTCAAGCCGTGGGTGTTGATGAAAATATCCCCGGTAAAGGCAAGCTTATTCTGATAGTCGATCAGGACAACTTCACCGGGAAGGTGCCCGCCTTTCCCCTCGTAGACATCGAAATGCAGATCACCGAAATCAAAGAAACCGATTTGGGTCAGGGGTTGCCGCAGGTCAGGAACATTCTGCCACGGTGTTCTCAGCTTCTGAGGATCAACAGCAGCGTAGGAGGTGAGAATCTTACAAATATTGATATATGGCTTGTGCAGTGGATTCTGCTCCCGAAAGCCATTGTCCCCACGGGCTTCCAATGTCAGACTTTGGGCAGACCGATGGCTCAGGATTACCTGATCAAATTCATTCATCAGACCGCAGTGGTCCACATCTGCGTGAGTCAACAGCAGACTTTTGGGAAGGTCATCAAACCCTGGAATCAACCGGCGAAGTACACGGTGCATTTCCTCTTTGTAACAGGCATAGCCACTGTCAACGAACAGTATTTTTCCAAAGCTTCGAATGACTGCGGTATTACTTCCGCAAGGAGGCTCGATCAGAATCACTTCCGTATTTTCGGTGACGGTATGGGCGGTGACTCTGGGAACAAAATGCTCTGCCTTGGATTTTGACAGAAGCTCTGCAAACTTGCTGATGCTGTCAAAGGTTCTGTAGGGAGATAACCCCTGTTCATCCAAGGTCTGCATAGCAAGGTTCGAGAACACCAGAAGTTTTTTCTTCTGTGCATCGGTCAAGTCCAGCATTTGGGATAAACCGCGCACAAAGGCACTATAAAAAATGCTGTTGTCATAGGCCCGTTCAGAACTGTTGTAATCAATGATTCTCGCTTTACAAAGCTGCTGCGCCTGCTCCATAAATTCCGTGAGCCGGTCGGGCTCTTCCACATGCAGTCCCATTTTGAAATACTGATAATCAGATCCGTTCTCCTGGGAATTGATATAAGAAATGTTAAATTGAAACGCATGGATGAGTTCCAGTACATCCGTCACGCTCCCCGGTACATCCCTCAGGCAGAACTCGATTAAAACCACACTGGAGTCGCCGGTATTGTTCTGAAGATACCCAATCTGTTCCAATTCGGCATCCGCTTTTCGAATTTGTTCTTCCGTCCCTTCCACATCCAAAAACAGCATATGGGAGTCGATGGCTTTGTCATAGCTTACACGGGTAATATTGATTCCCAGAGATGCCAGGCATTTACTGGCCTTCAGAAAGGCACCGATATGGTTTGGCATGGAGGTCGCGTAGGTTTTTTTCATATTCTTATACGCTTTACAGTTTATTACGCTGGATTTTTCCGGAGATGGTCTTGGGCAATTCGTCACGGAATTCCACAATACGGGGGTACTTGTAAGGTGCTGTATGGGTCTTGACGTAGCTCTGGATCTCCTTCTTCAGTTCCTCCGTAGCTGACGTGCCGGGAACCAGGACGATACAGGCCTTGACCACCTGACCTCTGACCTCGTCGGGAGCGGCACAGACGCCACATTCCAGAACATAGGGAAGCTCCATGATGGTAGACTCGATCTCGAAGGGTCCGATCCGGTAGCCGGAGGACTTGATCACATCGTCCGCACGGCCCACATAGAAGTAGTAGCCGTCCTCATCCCGCCAGGCCACGTCGCCGGTGTGATACATTCCGTCATGCCATGCGGCATCGGTGGCTTCCTTATTCAGGTAGTAACCCAGGAACACACCGCAGGTAGGCTTGGGCTCGGTACGGATGACAATCTCACCGTTGACACCGTCCTCCACACTCTTGCCGTCCGCATCCACGATGTCGATGCCGTAACCGGGGATGGGCTTGCCCATAGCACCGGGCTTGATCTTCGTGCCGTAGAGGTTGGCAATACCAAGGGTCATTTCCGTCTGACCGAAGCCCTCATGGATCCGCAGACCGGTGGATTTCTCAAACTGGAGGAAGACCTCGGGGTTCAAGGCTTCACCTGCAGTAGTAGCATGATGGATGGAGGAAAGATCATACTTGCTCAAATCCTGTTTAATGAGCATCCGGTACATGGTGGGCGGTGCACAGAAGGTGGTGATGTTGTACTTGGCAAACATGGGCAAGATCTTCTCCGCATCAAAACGGTCGAAGTCATAGACAAAGACGGCACCTTCACAAAGCCACTGACCGTAGAGCTTGCCCCACAAGGCCTTGCCCCAGCCGGTTTCGGAAATGGTGAAATGCAGGCCGTCACGCTCACACAAATGCCAGTAACGGGCGGTGACATAGTGACCCAGGGCATATTTGTAAGAATGCATTGCCATCTTGGGATAGCCGGTGGTACCGGAGGTAAAGAGCATCAGCATGGGATCATCGCCGCAAGGGGCATCCTCCGTGCGGACAAAGCGGCGGCTGAACAGACCGTATTCTTCATTGAAATCGTGCCAGCCTTCCCTGCTGCCGCCTACCAGTACCTTGGTCAGAGAAAGGTCGCAAGCCTTTTCTGCCAGATCTACCTGATGGGCAGTATCACCGTCGGCGGTGCACAGGATTGCTGACACACCGCCTGCCTGGAAGCGGTAAGTGAAGTCATGCTCCATCAGCTGATTGGTAGCCGGGATGGCAATGGCACCCAGCTTGTGCAGACCCAGGATCGCAAACCAGAACTGGTAGTGACGCTTCAATACCAGCATAACACGGTCTCCCCGTTTGATACCCAGACTCTTGAAATAGTTGGCACACTGGGAGGATGCATCCTTAAAGTCCTTGAAGGTGAACCGCCGTTCGGTCATATCGTTTGCGATGTGGACCATTGCCAGCTTGTCGGGATACTTTCGGGCCATAGCATCCACGGTATCAAAGGCGAAGTTATAACGCTCGGTGTTGGCATAATTCAGCCCTGTCATGGCACCGCTTTCATCCTCTGCACCCCACACGAACTCGTTGCACAGCAGTCGCTGCTCGGAGGTCAGATCCTTCACCGCAGATCTGGGCTCCAGCTTCAGTGCGGTATCCCGCTTATCGCTGGCCATGATCATGGACAAAAACACGCAGCTCTGGCCGTCAATGGCGATCATGCCGTGGGGCGTGGAGGAATCGTAGAAAATAGAATCGCCCTCCCGGAGCACTTCTTCGTGGTCGCCCACCTTAATCCGCATGGCACCTTTCAGCACCAGATCAAATTCCTGACCGTCATGGGTAGTGGTGTGAATGGGCTCATCCTGCAGGTCTTCCGAATATTCATAGGTCACATAATAGGGGGTCGCCAGCTTCTGGCGGAACATGGGTGCCAGATCCTGAATGGTGATGCCGTCCTCGTTGGCGGTTACCAGACCCTTACCGCGGCGGGTAACGGTGTAACCGGACAGCTTTGCACTCCGGCCTTCCAGCAAAACCGTGATCTCCAGACCGAAGACCTTGGCGCACTTGTGCAGGAAGGTAAAGGGCAGATCCACCGTACCGGTTTCATACTGCCGGTAAATCTCTTCCGTCACCTCCGTCTGCTCAGCCATCTTCTGTGTGCTGTAGCCCAAAATCTCCCGCATACCTCTGATGCGGGTTGCAATGTCCATAAGCTGTGTTGAGGTATTTGTGTTGGTCATGGGGATTCTCCTTTCTGAAAATAAAAATAAAAAAACGTCTCAAGAAACAAAGTTCTTGAGACGAGTAAAAACAACATACCCGCGGTACCACTCAAATTGCGAAATCACGACAATTCCGCCACCTTGTCGAGGTCCTGCAACCTCTATGCACTGACGTAGCATACACGGGAAACGCCTACTGGGTGATCGACCTTTGGGGTTTCCGGCTCAGAAGGGATGGGAAGTTCCGCTGCTCCTTATCGGGCTCACACCATCCCCGACTCTCTGAAAATTCGCTTGCGGTTTCCGTCTTCATCGACGCCTTTGAAATACGTTATTTGATTTGTCTCCACTTTAGCACATTGTTTCTTCGCTGTCAATCCAAAAGATTGCTTAAAAACAGGCGTCGGATTGAAACGAAAATTCTTGCACAATGTACAAATGTCTTTACCTCAAAGACACATCTTGATAAAATTTCCTCGGATACTGCGTTTTGGATACAATCTGGCAACATTTTATTTGGTGCTCGTCTGCTTGCACCAACATGGGCCAAAATGCCCAAGGAAATTGGCTGGCGGCTCATGCCCCTCTCCCCTTTCGTAAATGATAATGGGATTATACCACGAAAAGCGCAGATAGTCGATAGGTTTTGTGCCAATACGGGGAAAACCACGGGATGCCACGTCGCTTCGCTCCTCGCAATGACGGTTTTCCCCCATTCTACGGGCAAAAATAGGGATTCTACCGCTCGAAACCCAACAGTAGAGTCCATTCCACCGGATTATACTTGCATTTTTCGTCGAATTGTGGTATTCTTCTGTGGAAAATCGGTTACAGGAGCGAAATCATGAAACACAAGCCCACCGAGCCCATCAAAACCATTTACTACACCGACGAGCGAAACGACGAGTTCGCCGACGATAACATTACCCCCAAGGTCATTGACGAAAATTACTGCTACATCAACTCCCGGCTGCGCTGGCGGCTGGGACGATTTATTGCCTACCGGCTGATTGCCATCCCCTTCGGCTGGCTGTACTGCAAGCTGGCTCTCCATGCCCGGTTCCGCAACCGGAAGATTCTGCGCCCCTTCAAGGGTCAGGGCTGCTTCGTCTACGGCAACCACACCCAGCAGATTGGCGACCCCTTTATTCCCAATATGATGGTGTTCCCCCGGAGCGCCTACGTCATCGTCCACCCCAACAACGTTTCCATGCCGGTGCTGGGCCGGGTCACCCCCTACCTGGGCGCTCTTCCCCTGCCATCGAACATGAAGGCCATGAAGAACTTCCGGGAAGCCATCCGCACCCGGGTGGCGCAGGGAAATGTAATCATTATCTACCCCGAGGCCCACATCTGGCCCTTTTACACCGGCATTCGGGATTTCCCCAACACCTCTATGAAATATGCCGTGGAACTGGGCGTGCCCAGCTTTGCCATGACCACCACCTACCACCGCCGCCGCTTTGGCAAAAAGCCCCGGACGGTGACCTATCTGGACGGGCCTTTCTACCCCGACACCAGCCTGTCCCCCCGGGCCCAGGCTCAGGACCTGCGGGATCGGATTCATGCCACCATGACCGCCCGGGCCAGCGAAAGCGACTGCGAATACATCCGCTATGTTAAAAAGGAGGAAAACTGATGGACATTCTGTTCTGCGGAAATGACAAGGTTTTCGACGGTGTGCTCACCGCCGGACTTTCCATTGTCCGCCGGCTGGAAAAGCCCCGTCCCCTGACCCTACATATTTTCACCATGGATTTGACCCGGGTTTCCCCGGACTATAAACCCATGACCCCCGCCCACGGCGAAATCATCCGCCAGGCGCTGTGCCGCCACAATCCCGAAACCGATGTGGTGATTTACGACGTGACTGAGCAGTATGAGCGCCAGCTCAAGGGCAATGCCAACGAGGGCTGCTACTGCTCCCCCTACACCCTGCTGCGGCTGCTGGCAGACCTGTACCCCCTGCCCGACAAGCTGCTGTATCTGGACGCAGACGTGATGGCCTGCAAGGATATTTCCCTGCTCTACGACGTGGACGTGTCCAAGGTGGAGTATGCCGCCGCCCGGGATCACTACGGTCATTTCCTGATTTCTCCCAACTACATCAATGCCGGTGTGCTGCTGTTCAACATGAAGCGCTGCCGGGAGACCGGCCTGTTCGAGAAGGCCCGGGCGCTGATCCGTGTGAAGAAGCTGACCTTCGCCGACCAGTCCGCCCTCATTCGCTGCACCACCAAAAAGCGGGTGCTGCGCCACTGGTTCAACGACCAGAAATTCCTGTACAAGAGCACGGTCATCCGCCACTTCTCCAAGCGGCTGTTCTACCTGCCCTACCCCCACACCGAGAACATCAAGCAATGGCATGTGGATAAGGTGCGCCAGAAATTTGGCTACACCTGCTTCGACGACATTCTGGAGGAATACCTCCAAATCAAAGCCCAGGAGGCTGTGAAATGAGTAAGATTGAAATTCCCATTTTTTTCGCCTGCGATGATAATTTCGTAAAATTCACCATCGTTTCCCTCCATTCTCTGCTGCAGAATGCCTCCCGGGACTTTAACTACCGGGTGTATGTGCTACACACCAACATCTCCGAGGCAACCCAGCAGCAGGTTCTGGCGCTCCAGGAGCCCGGTGTAACCATTTCCTTTGAAAATGTGACCCCCTATCTGGATTCCATCGTCTCCAAACTGCCCATCCGGGACTACTACTCCAAAACCACCTATTTCCGGCTGTTCATCGCCGAGATGTTCCCCCATTACAACAAGGCCATCTACATCGACAGCGACACCGTGGTGCAGGGCGACATCAGCCGGATGTACCTGACGGAAATCGGAGACAACTACGTGGGTGCCTGCCATGAGCAGGCCATGGTCCAGGTGGATGAGTACGGCACCTATGTCGAAAAATGCGTGGGCGTGGAGCGGGAATTCTTCTTCAACGCCGGCATCCTGCTGATTAACTGCGACCAATTCCGCCGGCACAAGATTCTGGACCGGTTCATGCAGCTACTGCGGGAGTACAATTTCGTGGTGACGCAGGACGAGGACTATCTGAACCTGCTGTGCAAGGATCGGGTGTACTGGCTGGATCAGCGGTGGAACACCGAGATTTTCGGTGTCATTCCCTACCCCATCGAGGAAGCTTATATTCTGCACTACATCATGACCAGCAAGCCTTGGCACTATGCCGACTGCCGCCACGGCGACGTTTTCTGGAAATATGCCGCCCAGACTGCGGTGTATGACGAAATTCTGGCCGTGCTGGAGGCCTACACCGACGAGCAGCGTCTGCGTGACCAGGTTTCCTGCGACAATCTGCTGAAGCTGGCAGTGAAAGAAACCAACCGGGACGACAACTATCAGAACCAGCTCAACAAAACCCGGGCTGCCGACCGGGTGGCGATTATCAAAAAAATCCGCCAGTACGAGCAGGAAGGTCGCTTCGACCAGGATGTGGAAGACGATCCCCCCAGCCCCGTGCTGAAGCCCGATGACATCAACTACCTGAAAAAGGGCTTGATCGGCAACTGCAAGCGCCGCATGGCCTTCACCGCCGCCTACCATTTCTTCGACAAGATGGAGAAGAAGGGTCAAATCGTTCTGAAGCCCACCGAGGGTCTGGAGCATCTGGCCGGTGTGGAGGGCGCTGTGATTACCTGCAACCACTTCAACCCCATGGACAGCTTCATCATGCAGAAGGTCTTCGACGCTTCCGGCCACAAAAAGCGGATGTACCGGGTGATTCGGGAAGGAAATTACACCAATTTCCCCGGTTTCTACGGATTTTTGATGCGTAACTGCAACACTCTGCCCCTGAGCTCCAATCTGCAGACCATGAAGAAGTTCCTCACCGCCGTGAACCAGGTTCTGACCGAGGGCAACTGCCTGCTGATCTACCCCGAGCAAAGCATGTGGTGGAACTACCGCAAGCCCAAGCCCATGAAGTCCGGTGCCTTTGACATGGCCATCCGCAGCGGTGTGCCGGTGGTGCCCTGCTTCATCACCATGCGGGATACCGACACCCTGGGTCCCGACGGCTACCCGGTGCAGGAGTATACCCCCCACCTGGGTGCGCCCATCTGGCCCGACGAGGGTCTGCCCAAGGCTGTGGCCCGGGAAAAGCTGAAACAGCAGACCGAAGCCTTCTGCCGTGCTACCTACGACCGGGTGTATCTGAATAAATAAACGCAACCGCCCTGTGCCAAGCGCACAGGGCGGTTTATGTATAATTGTATCACGCCGCGGCAGGAACCCAGGGCTGGGCGCTCTGGTTTTCCCAGGCAAAGCGGATATTGGTGCCATCCGAGGTGGCCACAATGGTATACATCTCGTCGGTGCGATAGATGGTAACCTCCGCATCCCGCAGGCGGGACAGCGGGTCGGCATGGGGGTGACCGTAGTCGTTGTTCCGGCCCACGCTAATCACCGCATAAGCAGGCATGACTTCCCGCAGGAAGCGGTAGCTGGTGGAGGAATAGCTGCCGTGGTGGCCCACCTTCAGCACGTCCACATCCACATTGGCGCCGCTTTCAATCAGATCTGTTTCCGCAAGGCGCTCCATATCACCGGTGAACAGGAAGCTCCGGTCGCCGTGATCTACACGAATGACCAGGGACAGATCGTTGACATCTTCATAGTCGGTCTTCACCGGGCCAAGAACCCGAAGGGTTGCATCACCCAGCTGGTACACGTCCTTGATTCTGGGTTGGGTCAGGGGTACACCCCGGAGCTTCACCCAGTGCAGGAAATTGTTCACCACCGTGTTGGTGTAGGGATAGTGGGAGAACCACACCGTATCCACCGGGAAGGCCGCCAGCACATCGGGCATGCCGCCGATATGATCCTCATGGGGGTGAGTACCCACCACCAAGGACAGCCGATCCACGCCTTCGTCGGTTAGGTAGTCCACAACCAGCTCCCCATCCGCCCGGTTGCCCGCATCAATGAGGGCATACTCGCCGTCACATTCCAGCAGGATGCAGTCCGCCTGCCCCACATCGATGAAATGCACATTCAGCGGTGCCAAATCCCCGTCGGCAGTAGGGGCAGTGGTGGCAGGGGAATATTCCAGAGGCAAAGAACAGCCCGTAAGCAGCAGCGCAATCAGAAACAGCGCAAAAACCCTTTTGACCATGATAACTCTCCTTTTGGAAGGGTGGTAATCGTCGCATAAACGATGCAGATGATGTCCGGCGGGGGACTTGCTCCCGCCCTACCGGATATACAAACAATTAACGCTCGTGCAGCATCTTTTGGGCAGCGCAGAGGAGGGCATCCTTGTCGTTGGGCAACGCTTCATCCACCACCAGCTCCAGCAGATTTTGCAGGCATTGACCCAGGGCCTTGCCCGGAGCGAAACCCAGTTTCAGCAAATCCGCACCGGAAACTGCCAAATCCTTCAGGGTCAGGCAGGCATTTTCTTCGTAAATTTCGTCTAAAATGGGGCGAATCCGGTTAAATTCCTCCCGCTCGTCCTCATGCCCGGTACCCTTACTGCCCATATCCGCACCCTGCAGCTGCAACAGCTGCTCCAGAGTGCTCTGCCCCAGCTGGCTCAGCCGCCGGCGCAGGAGCTTGCGCTCCGGCAGGAGCCGGGTCATATGCTGGTCGATGAGCAAAACCGCCTGCTCCCGCAGGGCGGTGGGCGCCTTCAGCCGCAGGAGAATCTCTCCTGCAATCCGGGCGCTTTCCCTGGCATGCCCATAAAAATGCCCCCGACCGGTGGCATCCTGGGTGAAGGTGGTCAGCTTACCCACATCGTGGAGCAGTGCCGCCCAGCGCATCACCGGCTCAGCCGGCACCCCGGCGGTCACATAGGCAATGTGGGTGAACAGGTCGTAGGCATGATGGGGCGAGCGCTGGTCAAAGCCGATGGCCGGCGCCAGCTCCGGGATAGGCTGGGTCAAAATAGGAGCAAAGCGAATCAAATCCGCCGCCGAGGCCAGCAGCAGGAGCTTGTTCATCTCCTCAAAGACCCGCTCCCGGGCCAGCCCATCCATCAGCCCGGACAGTTCCTTCATGGCCCGGAGGGTTTGCTCCTCCGGCTCCAGGGCATATTTGACCGCAAACCGCACACCCCGCAGAATCCGCAGGGAATCCTCCCGGAATCGGGTGGGGGCATGCCCCACCGCCCGCAGAATTCGGTTTTTCAGGTCCACTTCACCGCCGAAGGGGTCGCAGAGCCCCCGGGTGGGTGAAAACGCCATGGCATTAACGGTAAAATCCCGCCGTGCCAGATCCTCCTCAATATTCGGCACGAACCGCACCCAATCCGGGTGCCGCCCGTCGGCATAGCCGCCCTCGGTGCGGAAGGTGGTAATCTCCACCACGCCCGTGGGACAAACCACCCCCACCGTGCCATGCTTCACCCCCGCCAGCACCAGCTGGCAATCCGCAAAAACGGACTGGATCTGCTCCGGGGTTGCGGCAGTACACAGGTCAAAATCATGGGGCTTCAGCCCCAGCAGGTGGTCACGGACACAGCCGCCCACCGCATAGGTGGGGAAGGAGGCATTCTCCAGCGCCTGGATACATTGTAAAACGTCCTTGGGAAGGTGCATGAAGAACCTCCTTTCGTAGAAAATTTCAGTCTGGGTGCCCTTGCTTCCTCTTTGAGGGAGCAAGAAGTGTAATCATCACACTTCCAGATCCGGCTCTTGAACCGTCTCCTCAGCGGGAATCTCCTCCACCGGGGGCTTCTTCAGCATTCGCAGGCTGGGCAGGTTGGTCAGCAGCCACAACGCAATGCAGCCGTTGAACACCACATCCTCACCGCCAGGCAGGGCGGCCATGGCGCAATACATGCCCATCAGGCACCACACCAGGCAGGTCCGGCGCTTGCCAATGCCCGCATCGATGCAGGCCAACTGGAAGGCAGCCAGCATGGCGCAAATCATAGTCACCAGGGGGAATACGAAAACGCCCAGCTGGGGCTCATTGCTCCAGGTCCGGCAGCAGTTGAACATCCGCATTGCCAGGTACAAACACATGGCAAAATGAGCAGCGAAGTTGGGCTTCAACCCCTTGAACCGACAGTAGGCCACATAGCCCATACCCACCGCCGCCAGCACGCCCACGCAACCGGCAACGAGGGTGAAGGCATTGTCCTTCACCTGAAATAGTGCCGGAACCGTCAAGACCGCCGCCACCGCCGCCAAGCCGGCACCAAAGGCGCTGATGGGAGAGGCGGGATAATTCTCGTGATACGCTCCGGGTGTCCGCAGGCACCGCAGGCACAGCACACACACACCCAGGGTCAACACCGTCAACAGCCACAGCAGGTTCCATGCGACGGGCTGGCGGGGATAGAGCCCGGCGGCATCCGGTCCGCCACCGATGGTCCAAATCCGCAGAGCGGCCGCCAGTATGCCGGCAATCAGCACCACCGTGGGCAAATTTTTGGGTCGAAGGATTTTATTCATAATCCATTTCCTCCATCAAAATAACATCAGAAGATAGCAGATGCCCGCCGCCACCGGCTGGTGGGCCAGGTAAATCCACAAAGAATGGCGCCCGCAGAAACAGAAGGGGCGCAGGAGCCCATGCCCCTCCCAGCTGGGAAGCAGAGATTCCCGCTTGCGGTAAACCCACCGACCGATGGCTGCGCCTGCCAGAAAATAACCGAAATAAGGCAGCAGAGGGAAATGATCCGAGGCGCCCATACCGGGACAGGGGAAGCCCAGCACTGTCAGCCAGGGGTTTTCCACAGGAATCGTGTCGATGTGCAGCCCCAGCGCCACCAGCGCCACCGCCAACACCGCCAGCACCCAGGTGGGCAAGCGCTTCACCAGGGGCCACAGCAGCATGCACGAGCCCAGGCAGTGCAGCACGCCGAAATAAATCATAATGGATTTATGGAAGCCGCCGAATTTATACATGCCGTAGGTGACCAGGGTACAAAGCATACCGCCACCCACCACAATCAGACCCCGGCGCACCGACCGGGAACCCAGGGTGACGCAAATGCCGGAAATCAGGAAAAACAGCACACTACCCCAATTACGGACGAACAGAAACCACTGCGGGTAATGCCAGTCCACAATGGCGAACAGCTCCACCAAATCATACAGGAGGTGAACAATCACCACACCGATGATGCACAGGCCCCGCAGGGCGTCCAACTCCCAGATGCGTTTTTTCATTTAGAAGCCTCCTTGTTGGCTTCCTCCTCCAGCACCCGGTATGCCACCTTGCCCACCAGAGTCTTGGGAAGCTCGGTACGGAATTCAATCTCACGGGGCATGGCGTACTTGGCGATGTGACCGGAGCAGTAGCTCAGAATCTCCTTCTTCAGATCCTCGGTGGGCTCCACGCCGGGCATGGGCACCACATAGGCCTTGACCATCTGCCCCCGGTACTGATCCTTCACGCCGATGACGCAGGACAGCAGGACCTTTTCGTGGCCGTCAATGATGTTCTCCAGCTGGGAGGGATAGACATTGTAGCCGGAGCTGATAATCATTCTCTTAAGCCGCTGACGGAAGTAGATGAAGCCATCCTCGTCCATGTGACCCAGGTCACCGGTGTGGAGCCAGATCCGACCGTCGCCATGGGAACGCAGAGTCTGCTTGGTTTCCTCGGGGTTGTCCATGTAGCCCAGCATGACGGTGGGACCGGACAGGCAAATTTCGCCCTCGTGGTTGGGTTCCAGCTCCTCGGCGGTGCCGGGCTTGACAATCTTATAGAACGTATCGGGGAAGGGCACACCGATGGAGCCACTGCGGGCATAATCCTTGGGGGTCAGGCAGGAGGCGGTGACACACTCGGTGGTGCCGTAGCCCTCCCGAATCTGCTCGGTACAGCCATGGTCCTTCAGGAAGGCATCCACCTTCTTCTTCAGCTCGGGGGACAGGCTGTCGCCGCCGGAGAAAATACCCTTCAGGAAGCTCAAATCCGCCTTTTCCAGACCCTCCGCCCGAAGCAGAGCCTCGAACAATGTGGGCACACCGGGAATCAGCTCGGGCTTGCGCTTAATCAGGGTGTCGGCATAGACCTTCACACTGAACTGCGGAATCAGAATACAGGTAGCGCCGCCAATCAGCGCGGTGTGGATACCAACACCCAGACCGAAGCCGTGGAATACGGGCATAATGGACAGCATCTTCATGCCGGCCACACTGCCAAAACCGGAGGCGGCGATGGTTTGCAGACCCAGAGCGTTGAAGTTCAGGTTGGACAGCATAATGCCCTTGGTAGTGCCGGTGGTGCCGCCGGAATAAAGCACGGCGCCGCACTCGTCAAACTTGCCCGTATCCTCGGGCAGCTGGGTATCCTTACCGGCGCGAACCATGTCATACCACAATGTGTAGCCGGTCTTGGGCAGGGGGTGCTTGCCACCCTTGGTCAGGGGGTAGAGCATGCTCAGAGGGAAGGGCAGCTCGTCCGCCACCTTGGCGATGAGGATGGTGGTGTCGTTTTCCAGCTCACCACGGATGGAGTCCACCTTGTTGTAGAACTGATCCAGGGTCAAAATAGCCTTGGACTTGGAGAAATTCAGATAAAACGCAATTTCCTGGGCGGCGGACAGGGGGTGAATCATGTTGGGAATCACGCCGATGCGGTTGCATGCGTAGAAGCAATCCAGCGCCTGGGGGGTATTGGCCATGCAGATGGTCAGCCGGTCGCCCCGGCGCAGACCCATGGCGTGCAGACCCTTGGCGGCGGCATCAATCCGGGCGGCAAAGCTGCGGAAGGTGGTCTGCTTGCCCATGAAGTTGTAGGCAATATTGTCAGGATACTTGCGAACAGCCTCCATGACCTGCTGGTACATGGTAGTGTGGGGATAGTCCAAGGTGGCAGGTGTGGTGCCGTAATACTTGATCCAGGGGGCGGTTTTGGAAATACCCATAGTGGTAGATTCCTTTCTGTGCGTATTTTTTCACTAATGCACTATTATAGCAGGATTGCAATCGGATTTCTACCCTTTTCTCAGAAAAAAACCACTTGTTTCCCAATGGAAAATGGGGTATAATGACATGATGTAGAAAAAGAGCGAAAAAGGAGAAATCTTTATGCTGATACGATTATACGGCGTGCTGGCCATGATGCTGGCGGCCATCGCCGGACTGCCCATGGGTATTTTCGAAAGCTATACCTGGCTTTGGGCTTACCCGCTGCTGGCAATCGGCATTTTGCTGGTGGAGATTTTGCTGTCCTACGGCTATCTGATGCTTCTGTGCAAGCGGGTGGATTTTGAATCGGAGCAGGAAGAGGACGCCCCCCACTACCGTTGGGTGGTGGAGCAGCTGGTGGAATCCGTGGTACCTCTGGTACGCATCGGAGTGAAGGTCAGCGGCATGGAAAAGGTGCCCCCCCAGGGTCGATTCATGCTGGTGTGCAACCATTGCTCCAACTCAGACCCGGTGATGCTGCTGAGCGCCTTCAAAGGGCGTCAGGTGGCGTTTATCGCAAAAAAAGAAGTGAAGGACATGTTCGTGGTCGGTCCCATGCTGCATAAGGTTCTGGGTCAATTCATCGACCGGGAAAACGACCGGGAGGCACTGAAGACCATCCTCAAGTGCGTCAAGATTCTGAAGGAGGACAAGTCCTCCATCGGCGTGTTCCCCGAGGGTTACATCCTCCCCCACCGCAAACTGCACCACTTCCGCCCCGGCGTATTCAAAATCGCCCAGAAAGCCCAGGTGCCCATTGTGGTGTGCACCCTGAAGGGCACCCGGGAGCTGATTCCCAACCTGGCCCACCTGCGCCACACCGACGTGGAGTTGAAGGTGGTAACGGTGCTCAGCGTCGAGGAGCTGACCGGCCGCGCCACCACCGATATCGCCCAGCAGGTCTATGAGATTATGGCCGCTGACCTGGGCCCCGAAAACGTGGCGGAGGAAGATTGATTCTTTCGTCATTGCGAGCCCATGCTCACACCGGCATGGCAATCCCGTAAAGCTTCCGGCATGTCCGGGGGATTGCCACGTCGCCTTCGGCTCTCCGCAAGGACACAGTGTTTGTGAAGAAAGAAAACTCTTGATTTACGGCACTGACCCATGTATAATGGTTAGCTGATAGAAATTTATCCAGTTTTGGAGGAAATACAATGCAAAACAGCGAAAAGACTTTAGAAATGATTGTGAACCTCTGCAAGAACAGAGGCTACGTCTATGCCGGCTCCGAAATTTACGGCGGTCTGGCCAACTCCTGGGACTACGGCCCTCTGGGTGTGGAATTCAAGAACAACGTCAAGAAGGCCTGGCTGAAGAAGTTCGTCCAGGAGTCCGACTATAACGTTGGTCTGGATGCCGCCATCATCATGAACCCCACCACCTGGGTCACCACCGGTCACGTGGGCTCCTTCTCCGATCCCCTGGTGGACTGCAAGGGCTGCGGCTCCCGTCAGCGTGCCGACCAGCTGATTGCTGCCTCCGAGAGCGGCAAGAGCGTCAACGTGGACGCCATGAACACCGACGAGATGAACGATTTTATCCAGGATCATGAGGACGTGGTCTGCCCCAACTGCGGCAAGCACCACTTCACCTCCATCCGCAACTTCAACCTGATGTTCCAGACCAAGATTGGCGTCACCGAGGACTCCTCCTCCGTGGCCTACCTGCGTCCCGAGACCGCTCAGGGCATCTTCGTCAACTTCGCCAACATCCAGCGCACCACCCGCCGCAAGCTGCCCTTCGGCGTTTGCCAGGTTGGCAAGGCGTTCCGTAATGAGATTACCCCCGGCAACTTCACCTTCCGCACCCGGGAATTCGAGCAGATGGAGTGCGAGTTCTTCTGCCAGCCCGGTACTGACCTGGAGTGGTTCGCCTACTGGAAGGATTACTGCGTCAACTGGCTGACCAGTCTGGGCATTAAGCGGGAGTCCCTGCGCCTGCGTGACCACGATCCCGCTGAGCTGGCCTTCTACTCCCGCGCTACCACCGATATCGAGTTCCAGTTCCCCTTCGGCTCCGGCTGGGGCGAGCTGTGGGGCATCGCTGACCGCACCAACTACGACCTGGGTCGCCACCAGGAGGCCTCCGGCAAGAGCCTGGAGTACTACGACCAGGAGCGCAACGAGCACTACATCCCCTACGTCATCGAGCCCAGCCTGGGCTGTGACCGTGTGGCGCTGGCCTTCCTGTGCGAGGCTTACGACGAGGAGGTCGTGGGCGTGGACAAGAAGGGCAAGCCCGATGTCCGTACCGTGCTTCACCTGCATCCTGCTCTGGCTCCCTTCAAGGCCGCCGTTCTGCCCCTGAGCAAGAAGCTCAGCGAGCCCGCCAAGGCCATTTACCGCGAGCTGCGGAAGGACTTCATGGTGGACTACGATGAAACCGGTTCCATCGGCAAACTGTACCGCCGCCAGGACGAAATCGGCACTCCCCTGTGCATCACCGTGGACTTCCAGACCGTGGGCGACGAGAACACTCCCGCCGACAACTGCGTCACCGTCCGTGACCGCGACACCATGGAGCAGGTTCGTATCCCCATCTCTGAGCTGAAGGCTTACATCGCCAAGAAGTGCGAGTTCTAATGTAATCTACACCCCCGGAGCAGCCGCCCCGGGGGTGTCCTTTTGTGCCACGTCATTGCCGGGAGGTTGCGCAAAAAAAGGGACGTGTGCGTACACGTCCCTTAATCTCATCACAAATCCTCGTAGCCTACCAGCAGGCCGCCTTTTTCGGCGTAAAAACTGCACAGACCGCCACATTTCTCGTGGCTGACCTCCGCCTGGGGGAACTGCGATCGAATCAGCCCCTCCAGAGTCTGGCCGGCAGGCTCGTTGAAGCAGTTTGCAATCCGCACCTTGCCGCCCTTATAGCCCCGGTCCTTCATGTCTTGATACAGCGCCTCCAGGGCCTTCTTCTCGCCCCGAATCTTATGTAAGGGCTCTAGCGTGCCCACATCGGAGGCCACGCCCACCACCCGGATGCCCAGCACCCCGGCAATCTTCGCCACGGCAGGGTTGACCCGACCATTGCGGGCCAGGTTCGTCAGGCTCTCCAGGGAGAAGGACAGGTGGGTATGGGTCATATATTCCGCAATATCCGCCACCATCTGCTCAAATTCCCGTCCCTCACCAATCCACCGGGCCAGCTTATTAAGAATCAGCCCCAGCTCAGGTCCGGCGGACAGGCTGTCGATGACGCAGACCTTGGCGCCGGGATTGTTCTGCTCATAATCCTGAGCAGCTTGGCGGCAGGCGGCGCAGGAGCCGGACAGATTTCCGGTGATGGTCACGGCAAAAATCCGATCCGCCCCCTCAAAGGCCCGGAGCCAGTTGAACACGTTGGGACAAGAGGTGCCGGACTTTCCCTTGGTCAAGCGAATCCGCTCCACCATGTCCGCCACGTCCAGCGTTCCATCGTCCACAAATTCGTCATTGGCAGTGTTGATGGTCAGGGGCACGTTGGCGTAGTTCAGGGGCATGGAATAGACATTAGCGGAGGAGTCCGCCACCAGCTTGTATATCATAGTTGACCTCCATCGGTTTTTTGAAAACCTATTGTGAATTATGATACACTCTATTTACGGATTCGTCAAGACATTCTTGACGATTTTACATTTTTATTGTATGATACCGAAAGATATTGAGAAGGAGGCAGTCGCTGTGGAACAAAAAACCAAGGACGAGGTTCTTTCCTCTATCCGTCATTTCTCCCTGCCCCGGTACGAGGAAATCCCCAACGTGGGGCTGTACCTGGAGCAGACCTCCAAGTACATTTCCGAGTATATTTCCCGGCTGGGGGACTTCACCCTCACCGGCTCCATGATCTCCAACTATGTGAAAAAGGGGTTGCTGGACAACCCGGTAAAAAAGCAGTACAACCGCGATCAGATTGCCTACCTGTTCTTCATTTCCATCGCCAAGACCGTGCTGAGTATCGAGGACGTGCATCTGATGATTGAACTGCAGAAAAAGTCCTATCCCCCCCAGACCGCCTACGACTATTTCTGTATGGAGTTGGAGAACTCCGTGCAGTTCGTCTTCGGTCTGAAGGAGAAGCTGGACACTGTGGGCACCCACAACGCCGACACCAAAATTCTCCTTCGCAACACCATCATTGCCGTGGCACACAAGGCGTATCTGGACAATTATCTGAAGTGCTTAAAGAGGTAAAACATGCAACGTGAACGGTTAGGAAGCCGGTTGGGCTTCATTCTCCTCAGCGCGGGCTGTGCCATCGGCATCGGCAACGTGTGGAAATTCCCCTACATCGCCGGTCAGAACGGCGGCGGCATTTTCGTGCTGATTTATCTGATTTTCCTGGTGATTCTGGGTATGCCCGTGATGACCATGGAATTCTCCCTGGGTCGGGCCAGCCAGAAAAGCCCGGTGAAAATGTTCCGGGAGCTGGAGCCCAAGGGCACCAAGTGGCATGCCCACGGCGTGGCCTCGCTGATTGGCAACATTCTGCTGATGATGTGCTACACCTGCCTGACAGGCTGGATGCTCCAGTACTTCGTGGATATGTCCCGGGGCCTGTTCGTGGGCCTGGATTCCGCCCAGATTGACGCCCAGTTCGGCGCCATGACCAGCAATACGGCTTCCATGGCGGTATATACCTTGATTGCCGTGGCACTGGGTGCGGTGGTCTGCTCCTTCAGCCTGCAAAAGGGTCTGGAGCGAATCAGCAAGTGGATGATGTCCGCCCTGCTGATTATTATGGTGTTCCTGGCGGTGTACAGCTGTTGCCTGCCCGGTGGCAGCGAGGGTCTGAAATTCTACCTGCTTCCCAGCTGGGAGCGGTTTATGGACGCCGGTCCGATCAATGTGATTGTGGCGGCCATGAACCAATCTTTCTTCACATTGAGCCTGGGCATTGGATGTATGGCGATTTTCGGTAGCTATTTGGGCAAGGACCGGAGCCTGCTGGGCGAGGCGCTGAACGTGGGTATTCTGGATACCTTCGTGGCGCTGACCGCCGGTTTGATTATCTTCCCCGCCTGCTTTGCCCACAACGTCAGCCCCCAGGAGGGTCCCGGTCTGGTCTTTAAGACCCTACCCAACATCTTCAACAGCCTTCCCGGCGGACAAATTCTGGGCAGCCTGTTCTTCCTGTTTATGTCCTTTGCGGCGCTGTCCACGGTGTTTGCAGTGTTCGAGAACATCACCTGCTGCCTGCGGGACCTCTTCGGCTGGGGACGGAAAAAGACCTCCGTCATCACCGGTCTGGGTCTGGGACTGCTGAGTATGCCCTGCGTGCTGGGCTTTGTGGTGCTGAAGGATATCAACATTTTGGGCATGAATATTATGGATATCGAGGATTTTCTGGTAAATTTCCTGTTCCTGCCCATCGGAAGTTTGATAACCGTGCTGTTCTGCATGAGCAAAAAGGGTTGGGGCTGGAGCAAGTTCACCGCCGAGGCCAACACCGGCAAGGGTGCCAAGGTCAAGAATTGGATGCGTATTTACATGACCTATGTACTGCCGGTAATCATCGCCGCCCTGTTTTTTATCGGTATGTACCAATTCTTCATCGATAAAATATAATATGAATCGGCTTGCTTGATGGCAAGCCGATTTTTTAAACGAGTCAAAAACTGTAAATGATTGTTTAACGAAGTAAGAAACGGCGCCGCTCGGCGGCGCAAAAAGCTTCCCCCGGGGTGACACGACTCGTAATATAAACAATCATTTACCGTATCAACGCACTTTTTTGACAGACCGAAACCGGCTTGCTTGATGGCAAGCCGGTTTTTTACAAATTTTTGCACATTTTGGGGCTGGATTCCTTAATTTTCGACTTTTACTGCGTGTATGATGCCCTTTCCGGCGGAATATTAAAAACGCAACAGGAAATTAGGAGGACTTGCATATGAAAAAATTGACCATCGCCGTGCTGGCGGTGTGCCTGCTGTTGGCTTCGCCCACGGTCCAGGCGGCCCAGGTGATTCCCGTGGGTCAAGTCATCGGACTGGAGCTGACCAACGGCACCGTCACCGTGGCAGAGCTGGACGAAACCCTTGGCGCCGCCGCCCGGCAGGCCGGCCTGCAGGTAGGCGACCAAATTCTTCGCATTGACGATACCCCCATCCGCTGCGCCGAGGATGTGCGTGCTGCACTGCGCCAATCCGACGGCATCGTGGAGCTGCAAATTCGCCGTCAGGGGCAGGAATCCAAGGTGCGCCTGTCCCCCTGTGTCACCGACCATGGTCCTCGGCTGGGCATCAGCCTTCGCCAGGGCATCACCGGCATCGGCACTGTCACCTGGTACGACCCCGCCACGGGGAAATTCGGATGTCTGGGGCATGGTGTCAGCGACAGCTCCGGAAAACTGGTTCAAATGTCCACCGGACGGGCATATGAAGCCAGCGTACTGTCCGTCAAACGAGGAAAATGTGGAGAGCCGGGGCTGCTCCGAGGTGGGGTAGACGCCCAAAGCCCCCTGGGGCAGATTGAGAAAAACACCCCTCAGGGTGTCTTCGGCACCGCCCAGCAGGGCTGGGAGGGACAACCCATTGAAACCGCCGCCCCGGATGCGGTTCGCACCGGACCTGCCACCATCCGCTCCACCATCTCCGGCACTCAGGTTCGTGACTATGCCGTGGAAATTCTGCGGCTGTTCCCCGGCTCTAACGCTCAGGGGCGGAATATGCTTCTGCGAATTACAGACCCGGCACTGTTGTCCGCTACCGGCGGAATTGTTCAGGGCATGTCCGGCTCGCCCATCATTCAGAACGGTAAATTGATTGGCGCCGTGACCCACGTTCTTGTGAACGACCCCACCACCGGATATGGCATTTTTATCGAAAACATGCTGTCCGCCGCAGCATAAGGAGGCACGTGTATGGATTTCTACAAGGTGCCCATCGGGTTTGGTATGGCACTGGCCATGAATCAGCCGGCCATGGACGCTTATGCTGCCATGACCGAGCCGCAAAAACAGGACATCCTAAACAAAGCCCACAACGTCCGCTCCGAGGGGGAAATGCACGCCCTGGTGGCGAGCCTGGTGGACAAAACCGGGTAAACTTTTTGACCCCCACGCAAATGTTTAAGTCAGGAGCAGATTGCTCCTGACTTAAATACTATCTGCATAGTAGCTATACATAACGTAATTGTCAATATGTAGTCCCTCGTTTAGAATGATTCATGGTGATGATTATGGACAAACTCCGAAGCGTTGTAAATTTAAGCACTTACGGCAAGGTTTCTATTCATTTGAAAGAAATACTCGAAACGCAGGGACTGACCCGCTACCGCCTGTCCAAATTAGCAGACACCCGGTTTGAAGTGGTGGAGAAGTGGTGCAACGGCACCGTAGAGCGGATTGATATGGACGTGCTGGCTCGGTTTTGCTACATTTTGAACTGCCAGGTCAGCGATATTCTTCGATACGACGAAGAAAATTCCCACACCAAAGAGGAGCAGCTATGACGATTCAACCTCCCATTATGCAAAACAAAGCCCGGCAGTCCAATTTTGAGCTGCTGCGAATCCTCGCCATGGTTGCGATTATTGCCAACCACTTTTCCTTGCACAGCGGCTTTGCCTTCGCTCCCGGCGATTTGAGCCTTCAGCGGTTCTATGTCCAGCTGCTCCAGCTGGGCGGCAAGGTGGGTGTCAACCTCTTCGTGATGATCAGCGGCTATTTTCTGATTCACACTACCTCCATCAAGCTGAGCAAAATCCTCAAGCTTTGGGGACAGGTGATTTTTTACTCTGTGACGATTTTTGCGGTGCTGTGGCTCACGGGCAATGCAGATTTAGGTCTCAAGCAGCTGGTCAAGCATGCGCTGCCCATCACCTTCGAAATATGGTGGTTTGCCAGCGTGTACTTCGTACTGTATCTGGTCAGCCCCTATCTGAACCGGCTGGCTGCCACTCTGACCGGTCGGCAATACGTAGGGATGCTGGCACTGTTCACCCTGTGCTGGAGTGTGATTCCCACTCTGTCCACCATGGATTTTCAGGGCAACGGACTGATTTGGTTTAGCTATCTGTATCTGCTTGGCGGCTTCCTGCGGCGCTACGGGCACCGGATTTCCCTACGGGCAGGCATGAGCCTGCTGCTTGGCAGCGGGATACTGCTGTTGACCTTCCTCTCTGCGGTGGTTTTTGACATTCTGGGCACTAAATGGGGTGCCTTCGCCAGCCATGCCACTTATTTCTTCAGCGACCGGAAGGTGCCGGTGGTGCTGGCCTCGGTGCTGATTTTCTACGGCTTTTCAAAGCTGGACATGGGCTGCCGCCCGGCAATCAACCGGATTTCCGGCGCCATGTTCGGCGTATACCTAATTCACGACCATCTCATTATGCGCACTGTGCTGTGGCAGGATATTTTCAGCGGCACCACGGTTTCGGGTCTGCTGGTAGTGCCTTATTCCCTGCTGTGCATCGTGCTGGTGTTTGTGGTTTGCACGGCGATTGATATGCTTCGCCATTGGATGTTCCACCGCCCCGGCACATGGATCTGCGGCAAGGTTGAGGCGCTCACCGTCAAAGCCCAGGCACTGGTGAAAAAACGAACTCAAAACCCCCAATAAAATGAAATGACCCTTGACTGTTCCATCGATACAGTCAAGGGTCATTTCGCTGAGTTCTTGGGTTCAATCATTGGGTAACCTCGCTTTCTGCGGTTTGGCATGGCTTTCGAAAAAAATGTGAATCACTTCCGTGGCATTCATTTTCTTACTTCTCACAACATCTCACACACCGAATCTATATCAAACGGAAGATTTGTTGAAAGCCTTTGCCAGAAGTACTGGGGATTTCCAAGTGGGGTGTTCCCTCTTGGTACTAATAAAATAGCACAAAGTTTTTGCATTTTCAAGATGGTAAATTAGCTAAATTACACAAGTTTTCCTTGTGCGAAACGTAGAAAATCCCGCCCGAGCATTGACAGAAAAGTGCTTATTATGATATGATGATATTGTTGGGCGGCCTTTGGGCGGCCCTTTTTTACAAGGAGCCATCGATCCGGCGGCTGTCGGTGCTTTTCCGGCTCCAAATTGCAAGCGACTGACCGAAAATCGGTCAAAGGAGGGCTTTTTATGAACAAAACCATGTGCGAGCTGTTTGCCGGCGTGGGCGGTTTCCGGCTGGGTATGGACCGGCTGGAAAGCGGCTGGGAAACAGTCTGGTTCTCCCAATGGGAGCCCGGCGCCCGCACCCAATGGGCACACCAGAACTATGTGCAGCATTACGGCGACAGCCCGGATTCCCTGGGCGAGCTGCACACCTGCGAGGACATTGCCGCCGTCAACAAGTACAGCATCCCCGACCACACCCTGCTGGTAGGCGGCTTTCCCTGCCAGGATTACAGCGTGGCCCACAGCCTGTCCTCCTCCAAGGGCATCGAGGGCAAGAAGGGCGTGCTGTGGTGGCAGATTCGGGACGTGCTGATTGCCAAGCGTCCGGCTTTCTGCCTGCTGGAGAACGTAGACCGGCTCCTAAAATCCCCTGCCAAGCAGCGGGGACGGGATTTCGGCGTGATTCTGGCCTGCTTTGCGGAGCAGGGCTACCGGGTAGAATGGCGGGTGGTCAATGCCGCCCAGTACGGTGCCGCCCAGCGCCGCCGCCGCATCTTCGTCTTCGCCTGGCGAGAGGATACCGCCTATGCCCAGCGCATGGAATCGCTGATGCCCGGGCAGGTGATGGAGTCCGCCGGCATCATGACCCGGGCGTTCCCCATTCAGGAGCTGGGCAAGCTCACCTCCACCCTGCTGCCCCAGGATATCGTGGAGGTCAGCGACCGGTTCAGCTTTGGTTTTGAAAGCTGCGGCTATATGGTGAATGGGCAGGTGTTTACCGCCCCCGTCACCGAGGAGGCGGAGCCGCCCATTCTGCTGGGGCAGATTCTGGAGCCCTTTGCCGACGAAAAATACTACATTCCCAGCGATAAGCTGGCAAAATGGGTCTACCTGAAGGGTGCCAAGAAGATTCCCCGCACCTCCACCAGCGGACACGAATACACCTTCTCCGAGGGTCCGGTGGCCTTCCCCGACCCATGGGACCGCCCCGGTCGCACCATGCTCACCAGCGAAGCCACGTTGAACCGCTCCACCCACGTGGTGGCGGACCCGGGCACCGGACGGCTGCGGCTGCTGACCCCCCTGGAAACCGAGCGGCTCCAGGGCTTCGACGACCGGTGGACCTCCGAAATGCCCGACCGGATGCGCTATTTCTGCATGGGCAACGCTCTGGTAGTGCCCATGATTACCCGCATCGGCACAATTCTGGATCAAATTATCGCCCAGGAGCCCTGATTCAATCCGCGTCATGGCACGCAAACAATGTCGAAACTTGACAAAATCGGAAAACAGGAGTATAATCGGTCAAAAATTGTCAAGGAGTGTATCATTATGATAATTGGCATGTTCAATGGCTGGTACTTCTTCTGGCTGGCGCTTTGCGGCGGCTTGACGACAGGGCTGTATTTCCTCCTGCGTCACAGAAGCACCTTCACCAAAAAAGCCGTGCTGTTCGGCTTTTTAGCGTTCGGTTTGCTGCTGCATTTCCTGAAGGTTTACATCCCGCCCTACTCCGTGGACGAAGCCCGGATGCTCCGGGACAGCTGGTTCGTCAACATCTGCGGTGCAAACATTGCCCTGTTCCCCTTCCTGTTCTTCTCCAAGAGCGATAAAGTTAAGGACTATATGTTCTACATCGGTGTCCTCAGCGGTCTGATTGCTCTGTTCTATCCCCAGGAGCCCCTGGCAAAATCCAACCAGGCCGGCGAAATGCTGGACATCATCCGCTTCTACTATCACCACTGGATGGTCATGGCCATCCCCCTGCTGATGGTGGTGCTGGGTCTGCACAAGCTGTCCTACAAGCGGATTCTTGCCGCCCCCACGGGATTGCTGATTCTGATGTTGTTCATCATTCTCAATCAGATTTTCCAGTCCGAGCTGGGCTTTATCCCCCTGCGGGACCAGAACAATTTCTTTGACATTAACTACAAGAATTCCTCCTACATTTGGGGCCCCGACGGTGATGCCATCGGCAATTTCCTGGCAACGTTCACACCGGACTTCTTCAAGACTGTGCCGGTGGGCGAATTTGCCGGGCAGGTGAAGTACTGGCCCTGGTTCTGGATGATTGTGCCGGTGTATGTGCTGGTCACCCCCCTGTCCTTCCTGCTGTCCATGATTTTCGACCGGAAGTCCTTTGTGGTGGATGTGAAGGCTCTGCCCAGCCGCTTCCGCAAGAAGGAAAAAGTGAAATAATGTAAAAAGAGTCCGCTTATGCGGACTCTTTTTTCAGACTGTCAAATAAGTACCGTCTGCGGTAAATGATTGTTTGCGGGCATGGCCCGCGGCAAATCGCGTCACCTACCCAGGCGGTAATCGAACACCTTTGGGCACACTCGGTAACGAACGGCTCTGTAAATCGTACAGAAATGTCTGTCATCGCGAGGGCCTTTA
>JBGVDR010000050.1:0-1634 GCA_045119455.1 Faecousia sp. | reverse complement strand
CAGCATTTCTTTTAGCGGGTTATCCTCTGGGACGCTGAAAAAATCGTCCTTGTGTGTTTCCCGCAGAGCAAGGGCAATCCCGTTTATGTCCCGTTGTATCACATAGCGGCAAAACTCGTCCTCATCAATATGGGCGGTGATGTCATTGCAAGGGCAGTGCCATAGTTGCGTTCGAAAGAACCGAAAAAATTATTCGTTGCCGTTGTGGTCTTTGCGAACCAGTCTGGCTTTGGAAAATTGAATGATCTGGCTGCTGTACAGTCCCCAGTTGCCGGAAAGGACGAAGACGATGACGCAGACAAAGGCAAAGGTGGACAGATTGGCGCTGCCGAACATTTCTACGCTGAGCAGAATGGCGCTGATGGGGCTGTTGGTGACGCAGCAAAACAGACCGACCAGTCCCAGAGCGGCGGCAAACCCGGCGTCCATGCCCAGAAGATTGCCGACGACGCAGCCAAAGGTTGCGCCAATGCAGAAGGTCGGGACGATCTCTCCACCCTTGAAGCCCGCTGCCAGCGTGATGGCGGTGAAGACCAGCTTTAGCGCGAAATCGTACCCTTTGGCATGGCCTTCCAGCGCCTGCATAGCCATATCCATGCCTGCACCGTTGTAGCGCTGGTCGCCCACCAATGCGGTCATAACCAGCAGAAGCAGACCGCCTGCTGCGATTCGCAGCCATGTGTTGGGGATCTTTTTCCGTGCCAGCCCTTCGGCTTCATGGAACAGATAGCACATGGCAATTCCCACCAGACTGATTCCAACGGAAAGAATCAGAATATAGAAATTGGTCTGCGCGGTGAACGGTACGGAAGTATCTATGGGAAATACTTCGGCATGAACGCCGAATCTGGCCGCTACACTGCTGGCCGTGAAGGCAGCCAGATAGCAGGGCAGCAATGCTGGGGAAAAAATCGTGCCGACGGATTCAAATTCCATGGTGAAGAAGGTGGCTGTCAGGGGCGTGCCGAACAGACCGGCAAAGACGGCGCTCATGCCGCTCATGATCAGAACCGTTCGCTCCTCTTCCCGCAGCCGCAGACACTGTGCCAGAAAAGATGCCGTGGATCCGCCTAGCTGCAGTGCCGCACCTTCGCGTCCGGCAGAGCCGCCTACCAGATGGGTGATGGCGGTGGAAAGATAGATCACCGGCGCAGTTGCGGCTTTTACGGGCTTGTTTCGCAAAATGGCCTCGATAATCTCATTGGCACCGCGGTTGCCGGACATTTTGAACAACCGATACAGACCAATCGTAGCCAAACCGCCGACGGGCAGCAGGAACAGAAGCCACGGATGGGAAAGTCGCAAATCGGTGACAAAGGTCAGCGTCCGTGAAAATGCGGCACCCAGCAAACCGCCGAGCACACCCATAATCAGTCCCAGAATGCCCCACTTAAGGAAGATCCGGAGGTATTTTTCCGGATGATGAAAATGCTCCAAAAAACGCAAAGAATATCGCCTCTTTTCAAATTTCGCCCCGTTACTATACAACCGAACCCCCGGAATGTCAATAAAGTGCTGCTGATTTAGGTTGCAGGGCGGGCAGTCCACTGGGCGCCCTACGGGGTAATCCCTATGGTTTCACAAATAAAGGAAGGGTGCGTTGCACAATGCGCTGGAAAAAACACATCGGCTGG
>JBGVDR010000049.1:0-3053 GCA_045119455.1 Faecousia sp. | reverse complement strand
GGCCTAAAGGCCCTCGCGATGACAGACATTTCTGTACGATTTACAGAGCCGTTCGTTACCGAGTGTGCCCAAAGGTGTTCGATTACCGCCTGGGTAGGTGACGCGATTTGCCGCGGGCCATGCCCGCAAACAATCATTTATTTCACCATAGGTACAACCGGGGAATCCGGTGACCATACATTATTTTTTTATTAGGAGGAAATGAAAATGGGTTACGACAATCTGAGACTGGAAAAGGGCATGTACCGCCAGGCGGGTATGAGCTTCACCCAGGTGCTGGAGTCCCTGGACCCCAGCGAAAACTATCGGGGCACCGCCCTGGAAAACACCGATGCGTTCCAGCGTCAGCTGAAGCGCTTCGGCATTAAGGCCAAGGGCGCCGGCTCTTCCACCGTGGAGAAGTTCTTCGCCACCATGGATTCTGCCGTGCTGTTCCCGGAGTACATCGCCCGCACCGTTCGCCAGGGCATGGAGGAAAATGACCTGCTGCCCGCCATCACTGCCACCACTACGGTGATTGATTCCATGGATTACCGCTCCATCTACTCCGTCCCCACCGACGAGGACAAGGAGCTGATGGCTGTGGCCGAGGGCGCTGCCATCCCCGAAACGGAGGTCAAGTCTAAGGAGCATCTGGTCAGCCTGACCAAGCGGGGGCGTATGCTGGTGGCTTCCTATGAGGCTATCCGCTTCCAGAAGTTGGATTTGTTCTCTGTTATGCTGCGCCAGATTGGCTCCTACATTCAGAAGCAGCAGGTGGCGGACGCTGTCAACGTGCTGCTCAACGGCGACGGCAACGACAATGCCGCCATCCAGTACACCGTGGGCACCAGCCCCATCTCCGGCAGCAAGGGCACCCTGGGTTACGACCAGCTGGTGGAGTTCTGGAGCCGCTTCGACCCCTACACCATGAACACCATCCTCTGCTCCAATGCCACAATGACCAGCCTGCTGAAGATTCCCGAGCTGCGCGATCCTATGGCCGGCCTGAACTTCCAGGGCACCGGCAAGGTGGGTACCCCTCTGGGAGCCCAGATTCACCGAACCGGCGCTGTGGCAGATGGTGTCCTCATCGGTCTGGACAATCGCTATGCTTTGGAGCTGGTTCGTGCCGGCGATGTGCTGGTGGAGTACGATAAGCTGATTGACCGCCAGCTGGAGCGGGCTGCCATTACCTCCATCTCCGGCTTCGGCAAGATTTGCGACGGTGCCACCGCGGTGCTGAACGTATGACCCTGACGGAGCAGATTTTTGCCCATGCCCTGGTTCTGGCGGGGGAGCTGGAACCGCGGCAGGAGGCGCTGTTGAAGGTCCTGTGCCGGAGTGCTGAAAATGCCCTGTCCATGCGGCTTCGCCAGGGGCTGACTCCGGAGGACTGCAAGGCGGATTTCATCTCTGCCGCGGGGCTGTATGCCCTTTCCGCCATGTCCGGCATGGACGAAATGGATCGGCTGGAGCAAATCACAGCCGGGGACATCACCTTGAAGCGTGCCGGCGGCGATGTGGCTTCCAACTGCCTGCGCTATCAGGCGGAGCTGATGATTGCGCCCTATCTTGCAAACGGTTTTACCTTCCGGGGGGTCTAAAATGCGGCGGATGATTGGGAAAATCCTGAAATGCTATGGCGTTTCCGCCACGGTGGAGGGACACCCGGTGCGGATTTTCTTTCAGCCCAGCGGTTCGAAAAGCTGGCAGAGCATGGATCCGATTGTCACACCCCTGGGGCGCATCCCTGGCGGGCAGTATCTGTACATTGGTCCGGCGGAGCAGGAGGTTCGGCTGGAGGATACGGTGGTCGTGGGCACAGGTGAGTATGTGGTTCGCCGGGCGGAAGCCTACGAGGATGATCAGGGGCCGGTGTACTGGTGGGCGCTGTGCGTGAAGAAGGGTGGTGCAGATACGTGGTGATTCCCACGATTTCCAAGGCGGTGAATATGCTAGTCGATGCGGGCATCCGGGCCCGCCGGGGCTATCCGGCAGAGGTCATGCCCCAAATCACTGCAGCGGTGGCGGCGGTCAACGTAAAAAGCGCAGAGGAGAAAACGCTGACTCTAACGGCGGCGGTCTGTGCCCCCATGAGCAAGGGCGCCAAGTCCTGCGAGTCCCTGGCGGAGAAGGTAGCCAAGACCTGGCGGGATAACGGAGCGGTTTGCAGTTACAGCGAATGTAGGTTCGACAGCCAGAGTGCCTTGTTTATCCTGAAGGTGCAGGGAACCTGGACAGAACCGGAACCGGAGGAGAATCCGGCGGAATAAGGAAAGCGGCCCATCTGGGCCGCTTTTTTATGTATAAAACACGGCGGTGCAGGCAATACTGTGCTACGGAGGCGATGCGATGAAGATTCGTGAGGTAATGAGCACCCCGGCCATCCGCATCAATGCGGAGGAATCCGTGGAGGTGGCGGCCCGGTGGCTGAATCATTATAATATTGGAGCGTTGCCGGTGTGCGCCAGTGACGGACGAATATGCGGTCTGGTAACGGATCGGGATTTGGTCACCCGTTGCCTGGCGGCAGGAATGCGACCGGGTCAAACCCCGGTGCGGGATGTGATGAGCGGTAATGTGATTTCCGTCCGCCCGGATATGACCACCCGGGAGGCGGCGCTACTGATGTCCCAGCGACAGGTACGAAGGCTTCCGGTGGTGGAGAACGGCAAGCTCTGCGGCATGGTTAGTTTGGGGGATTTGGCAGCGGAGGAAGAGGGGGCGGCTCGGGCATTGAGCAGCATTTGTGCCAATGTATCGACACGAAAATAATTTCAGAAAAATTGAAAATAATGCTTGACAAATGCTTGCGCCGATGTTAGAATATGCAAGCTGTCTGATGAACGGCGAGCGCCGGGAGGTCAGCAAGCAGAAAAAACTTCAAAAAAAGAGAAAAACCTCTTGACAAATCGAAGTTCATCTGCTATCATATAAAAGTTCGCTACGGCGAGCGGCTGTACCTTGTAAATTGAATAACGCAAAGACGAAATGAACACCTTGGACAATTTATGGATTGTTTAAGATATCGATTTGAATCGAATTTTAAGCCAACGAAAATTCTTGAGTAA
>JBGVDR010000048.1:0-2901 GCA_045119455.1 Faecousia sp. | reverse complement strand
CGATTGCGCCGAAAACGGCAGCGCAAAGAGAACGGCTGCTGGACGCTCTTACGCAACTTGCGGATACTGACCCGCTTTTGCGCTGCGAAGTGGATTCCATCACCCATGAGATCATTCTTTCTTTTTTGGGCCGGGTGCAGTTGGAGGTCGTTTCCGCTTTGCTGTCGGAAAAATACAAGCTTGAAACAGTGGTAAAGGAACCCTCCGTCATTTATATGGAGCGGCCGCTCAAAGCAGCCAGCCACACCATCCATATCGAGGTGCCGCCCAACCCGTTTTGGGCATCCATAGGACTGTCTGTTACACCACTCTCGCTTGGCTCCGGTGTACAATACGAGAGCCGGGTTTCGCTGGGATACTTGAACCAGAGTTTTCAAAACGCTGTCAGGGATGGTATCCGTTACGGGCTGGAGCAGGGCTTGTTCGGCTGGAACGTAACGGACTGTAAGATTTGCTTTGAATACGGGCTTTATTACAGTCCGGTCAGCACGCCGGCGGACTTCCGCTCATTGGCCCCGATTGTATTGGAACAGGCATTGAAGGAATCGGGGACGCAGCTGCTGGAACCTTATCTCTCCTTCATCCTCTATGCGCCCCAGGAATACCTTTCCAGGGCTTATCATGATGCACCGAAATACTGTGCCACCATCGAAACGGCCCAGGTAAAAAAGGATGAAGTTGTCTTTACTGGCGAGATTCCCGCCCGCTGTATACAGGCATACCGTACTGATCTGGCCTTTTACACCAACGGGCGGAGCGTATGCCTTACAGAGCTGAAAGGATATCAGGCCGCTGTCGGTCAGCCGGTCATCCAGCCCCGCCGTCCAAACAGCCGCCTGGACAAGGTGCGCCATATGTTTCAGAAGGTAATGTAAAGATACATAATCGTCAAGACGGCAACAATCAGAAGTTATGGAGGGTAACAATGGAATATAGTAAGGAAGATTTAATGGAAGCAAAAAAGCAAATTTGGGGAGTGGGAGAGAACATGGGAACAGAGGAAAGTAAAAAAATCTGGGAGGAGAACGCACAATTTTGGGATAATGCAATGGGTGACGAATCTAATGAATTTCACAGAGAGGTAGTGCGTCCCAAAGTAACGGAACTTCTATCTCCTAATCCTGCGGATTACATTTTGGATATTGCGTGTGGCAATGGAAATTATTCTTCGTATCTTGCACAAAGAGGCGCTTCGGTTGTCGCTTTTGATTACAGCAAAAAAATGATAGAATTGGCTAAAAGACGGCAATCACAATATGCAAAACAAATTGAATTTTGTGTGGCGGATGCGACCGATAGAAAAAGTATATTAGAATTAAAAAGAAATCGAGCCTTTACGAAAGCAGTTTCTAATATGGCAATTATGGATATTACGGATATTGAACCACTTCTTATGGCTGTTTATGAACTGTTGCAGGAAAGCGGAATTTTTGTCTTTGCAACGCAACACCCTTGTTTTGTCACGTTGACTGAAAAATATATGACACCGCACAGTTACTATGATATAGCGATTGAAGGGCAACCGAAAGAGCAGATTTATTATCATCGTTCCATACAAGATATTTTTAACCTTTGTTTTAGAGCTGGATTTGTCATTGATGGATTTTATGAAGAATGTTTTAAAACCAACAAAGAAATTCCTATGGTAATGATAGTAAGGCTTAAGAAGGTAAAACGTGATAGCTTAAAATAAATTCAAGTTTGTCGGGTAAATAGCAAACCCAGCCGAGCCAGTCAACGGTCAAGATGAACGGCGCATATGCGCAGCCGTTGACAGCCCCGCCCGCCTTTGCTGGTAGGCAATCAAGGGGCGACAGCAAGAAGTGCCACCGCCCCGCACTATTATTCAGAAAGGGGAATTTCCATGACCGACCAGATAGCCTATCAAGAATATATCCAGCGCAGGTACAACGCCTTTTGCAAGACTGTTATCCGCTGTGCCGCCTTGGACAAGATTTTGAAGCTTAAACGGCAATGGGAACGGCAAGTTTCCCTTGACTATCTGATGAACGAGAAGTTTGTCCAGTTTGCCGCGTCGGAGCCGGACGAGGAATACCCATTTACCGTCTGCGGTCAGACCGTCCTGCTCTGCAACGCCGCCCTTGCCGACGCGATCTCTGTTTTGCCGGAGCAGACGCGGGAAGAAATCCTGCGCTATTACTTTCTGCGCCAGCCGCAGCGCGTGATCGGCGCGTGTATTGGCCGGTCACGCAGCACAGCGGGGCGGCATATCCAGCTTGCCTTGCAGCGGCTACGCGAAGAAATGGGGGTGAGCCGGTATGAGTAGACTTCTCCCCTATGAAACAATCCTCAAAGCCCGTGAGGGCGACCCAGAAGCCGTGAACGCTGTCCTGCTCCACTACGCCGGATATATCCGCTATTTCTCAAAAGTGAACGGGCAGGTCAACGCCGAGGTGGAGGACTATGTAAAGCAGCGGTTAATTGACTGTCAATTCAAGTTCCGGCTTGACGAACCACCGGACAAGTCATAAAAACTGAATACCAGCCGCCACCGACGCGGCCAGCGAAAGCAGTAAGTCTTGAAAAAGATTTACTGCTTTTTTTGTTGTCCGGCTCCGCTCCCGGCCATTTTGCCCCCTGCCGGTTGTAGTAGTAAGCGAGGAGGGAATTTTTCTGCCCTGGTGTTTGGCATTTGGAGCATTTACCCGTAGTAGAGGGCAAAGAGAAAGGATTTCTCCAACACCGGGTAGAAACCACTGCGTCCGGTGTCATTTTAGCGAAAGCGGGCAGGAATGCCCTTTACAGGATTAGTAGTAGCAGAAAAAGAGAAACAAACTTTTGTGGTTGCAGTTTTCCAAAAAAGTGGCGGACGGAAGTGAGAGAAAGTTTGCAGTCACGGAGAGCAAGTTTCTACCACGGTGCCAAAATCCGCAATTCTGC
>JBGVDR010000047.1:0-3994 GCA_045119455.1 Faecousia sp. | reverse complement strand
GATTTGCGAGGGACGAGGGGCTTTCGAGGGGCACTTTTTCAAAGTGTAATAACCCACTATTACACTTTCATCCATACTGGCTGCAAAGTGCCGTGGGCTCTCCGAGGGCTCCTCCGGAGGGGGAGTGCGGTCACTGCGGTGACCTCTGCTGTCCAGCTCGAAAAATGTCCCCGTCCTTTTTCTCTTGTCCAGCCTGTCTGCCAGCGGAATTGCACCACAATCCCTTGCAGACAGCGGCAGCGAACAATCAGCAGTTTTGCCGATTGAATTCACTGCCTGTCCATAGGAAGCACTGCGGCACTTCCTATGGGGACGGGAGCTGCGAGGGGATAAGATACGCCGCATCATCGCTCCCTCCGTTTCTGCCACACGATGTCATAGCCCAGCACATCGGCAAGCTCGATGACCTCTTTGTAGCGGATGCTTTCTCTTTGGAGCTTTGCGGACAGATTGGAAACGCTGTCCGACCAGTCGTATTCCTCCGCCAGTCTGTCCACAACCTCCTGCATGGTAAATCCGGCACAGACAATCTGTGCCTTAATCTCGTTTCGTACATTACTCATATTGAAAAACCTCCATAATTTTGTTCATGAAAAAGCGAAGCAACTGCGCCCATTGGCGTGTCCGCTTCGCTGTACCGTGTAATATCTGATTTTCATAAAATGCGATAGAAACATCGCCTGTGATGTCCTGCCCATAAGTGCGTATATCCCATTTCACTGTTTTGTGTGCTTTGGTCTGAAACAGTGAAAACAGCCATATTTTCGCAAAGGCTGTTCACTGTCCAGAGAAGCACTGTTTCGCAAAATGCTTTCGCTCTGCGGCTAATATCTTTGCTGCTTCCACTACCATTGATTTCGGATGCCCGAAAATGGGGGCAGATACTCCCAAGACAGAAAAACGATAGTAAGCGAAAAGTACGTGTACCAAGTGTACGGTTGACACTCGGCTCCATCCGGTACGGATGGTACACGTACTTCTGAGTTAGTGCTGCTTTCACAGAAACGGTCTTTGCAGAAGCTCGATGCCCACAAATCCTCTGGCAAATCGCCCGCCGCCGATGTTGACCTTGTTGGTGTATTCAAGGTTATACCGGCTTTCATTCTGCTTTAAGAAGGAGCAGAAGCTCTTTTGAGAGAGGCTGTTCAAAGCATTATCATCGCACCACTGCTTGTAAACTGCGTACAGATTTTTGGAGCTTGCTTCATAATCCGCACGGAAGCGGATATATCCCTCGGAAGCCAGAAAGTCGATAATGTTGTTTCCGTCCGAAACAGCATCGTTCAGATTGTCCAAAGCCGACTGGCTCAGAGTAAAATGAAAATCATTTGCAATCAATCGGTGCAGTCCCTCCAATGCCCAGAGGAAGATGCCCTCCGCTTCGGCAGCCATCTTTTCCGCAATATAGGGATCGTCTTTTCTGTTTGGGTCTTTTTCCTTGGTGGTCAGGATAATCTGTCTGCGGAAGAAACCCACACTCCGGTCATGGAGAGCTTGCAGGACACCATTTCCCAGCCCGATGAACCGCACATACAAATCTCCCTGATAGCTTTGCTGTTTCTTTCGCTCCAAATCCATAGGCAGCTCTGCGGTGATGATTGCCTTGATATTGTTGGTCTGGGGCAGTGCTTCCAGCTTCATATCATCGTCCAGCATCAAAAGCTCATGTTCCAGATCGGCACGGGCAAAGGTGCTTGTCTCCACCTTTGCCACACTTCCGGTTTTCATGTTTGTTCCCAGCAGCGCACGAAGAACAACGCCGATCCGGCTCTTTCCTTCGCCGCCCTTTCCGGTCAGCATGAGCATCTTCTGACCTTTGGTGGAGGGAATGAAGCAATAGCCGATAAATTCCTGCAAGGTCAAAATGTCTTCCGGCTCCAAAAGCTGGGACAAAAAATGCAGCCATGTCACAGGCTGCGGAGCATCTGGTTGATAGGCAACGGGCAAACGATTGCGGCAGTAATCTTTTTCCGTACTGAATGTGCCATCCAAATGATAGGTGCCGTTTGCCACATGGATGCGGTCTTGGTACAGGAGAAGATCATCGGCGCAGCACTCCATTCGCATTACATCCAGCAGATTTGTGACCCGTTTTGCAATGTTGCTGGTCACATAGGGCTTGATACGGTCATAGATTTCTTTTTTCATCCTGTTTTCATCATTCACAATGCCGTTGACTGTGAAAAAAGTTCCGTTTACCGTAATCATGGGATAGTCCCTGAGAAATTCTTCACAGAAAATGACTTCGTTGATTGCTTTGCCGTCAAACCATACCGCAATATCAGCGGATGGGTTCTGTGCTGCTTCTTTGCTCATGGTGCAGTTCCTCCTTTTCCTTTCGTGCCACATAGTCCTGAAGGAAAGCGATTTTACCCTCCTTCATCAGCCCGTCCACCAAGGAAACCCGTTCTTCCAGAGTGCCTACGGTCAGAATATCCGCCTGATATTCGATGTGGTCGAGCATCTGGCAGGCTTCCACAAAACGGTCATCCAGCTTGTCCTCCGGCGTTCTGGGCGCATAACGCACTTTCCAATCTTCCAGCAGATGCAGATAATCCGTCAGAACCCGGAAGCAGAGCATTTCATCCTCCCGGAACTGACGGATATGGGGGCGTTTTGTCTCGTGTGGGACTGCCACGGCTTGTCCCGGCTCGGTGCTGATACCGAAGTCCGCAGCCAGTCTTTGCGCCGCTTCGTAGTTGCTGAGATCAAGCAGCCTTGCTACAAAGTCAATCACATCTCCCTTGGCTCCGCAGCCGAAGCAATAGAAGTAATCCTCGTTCAGCTTCAAACTCGGATTCCGGTCATTGTGGAACGGACAGCAAGCCATACCGTTTCGGTTGACCCGCAACCCGTAGTGTTCGGCGGCTTGTCTGACCGGGACAGCCGTCTTGATGGTTTCATAGATTGTCATTGAAAATCCTCCATTTCATAGTTTTGGAAAAGAAAAACACCCGCCGGGTGGCAGGTGCTTTGCTCCTTCTACTATGGTTATGCCAGATTTCGTAAAAAACAGGCTAATCGGAGGACAACCCCGTTTCAAAAAACAGGACAGCAGTAGATTTCTTCACATTTGGATGATATAATGAGAGAAAAAGGAAAACAGGACAGGAGGACGAATATGAATCAGGAACTGATGACGCTGGACTTCTGGCAGGATACGGTCATATATGAGGATAAAACGCTGCCCACCGGCACGCTCGCCTGTGATGCGCTGAATGTATCCGCCGATACCCTTGCCCGGATGAACGAGCAGTGCGACAAAATCAATCTGCTGCTGGGAAAGCTGAACGATGCAGAGGATGCTTCGACATTGTTTCCCATGGTAAGGGAAGCTGCGCTGACGATGCTTGATATTCTCAGCGTCACCCCTCCGTTTTCCTATATGGACATCCCAAAGCACCGGGAACGAATTCAAACGGTCTTTACAGCAGAGAACGCACAAAAATATGTGGAGTTCGCAATCAGGGCAACGACTAATTCACTGCCATTCGAGGAAGTCCCCATGTATGCAGATGCGGTGCTGCTCCAACGCTACACAGCAGTTTTCGGGCATCTGGCATACTCTCTTGGCGAGTATCAAAAAGCTATGCTTGATTTTGCAGAAAAAACGGATGGCAATGAAGCAGACCGTACAGCAGAAGGATTTGCAAAGCTGTTTGGAACCTATTTTCCACCGAAGTTCTCCATTACGGAGGGCAATGCCTGGATGGCTGCATCCAATAATTCTATCCAGTATGTTTCTGCGCTCCGTCCCGGCTATGATGTGCCGATGCTGGTCAAGCGGATGCACTTCCTGACTTTTGTAGGGATGTTCCGCACAGATTTATTTGAGGGACTGTGTGTCGGTCACGCACCAAAGAAATGCCGTATCTGTGGCAAATGGTTTCTGACCACCAATGCCAGACACACCAAATACTGCGGCGGATATGCGCCGGGGGACAAGCTGCACCGTACCTGTCGGCAGATTGGCAATCTGAAAGGCAGAACGCAG
>JBGVDR010000046.1:0-7175 GCA_045119455.1 Faecousia sp. | reverse complement strand
CCCCCGGGGGTAGGTTTGCCCCCCCACAGCGGCGCTGTCGCCCCCGGGGGCGACACGACTCGTAATATAAACAGTCATTTATCGCACAAAAGAGGGACGGGTCAATAACCCGCCCCTTCAATATGATTAGTCTTTTTTCAGCACGAATTTGGTCCAGGTGCCCTTTTCCCAGCGAATCTGCATGCCCACGGCACGGAAGCATTCGTCCAGACCCAGGCCCAGCCAGATGCCTACCAGACCCCAGCCGAAGCCGATGCCCAGTACCCAGGATACCCCCACGCTGAAGAACCACATGGAAAACAGTCCGATGTACAGCGGGAACCGCACGTCGCCGGCGGCCCGGAGGGCATTGACCACCACCAGATTCCGGCTCCGGCCGGCCTCCAGCACGAAGTCCGCCAGAATCACCGCGCCGCACATGCTCAGCACTGCCGGGTCCTGGGAGAAGATGCCCACCACCGGCTTGCGCACCAGCACCAGCACCGACAGTATGCCCAGCGCAATGAACATGGACACATTGGTGGAGAACCGGCAGATGCCCTTGGCATGCTCGGTGCTGCCCCGACCGGCTTCCCAGCCAATCATAATCGATGTACCCTGACCGATGGCCATGGAGAACAGGTACACATAGCTGACCACCGTATTGACGGCGGTGTAGGCATCCAGCGCAATGGCACCCAGGCTGGTGACCATGGCCATGACCACAATTTTCGACAGCGTGTAGGAAATCTGCTCGCCGGCGGCAGGAGCGCCAAAGGCCAGCACCCGGCGGATTGCCTTGCCCATGGCCTTCCAGTCGGGCCGCAGGCTCATGCCCTTGAGCACCCCGAAGAACAGGTAGCCGCCGGCCATGACGCAGGCCAGTACCTTGCTGACCACCGTCGCCACCGCCGCGCCGGACACACCCATGGTGGGCATGCCCAGATGACCGTAAATCAGTACATAGTTCAGTCCCACATTTACCAGGTTCATGACGATGGAGAATATCATGCTGGCCCGGGTTTTGCCATGGGCACGAATGACCACGGTGAAGGTCATGGCGATCATCTGCAGGAACAGGAAGCTGCCCACGATGGACAGGTACTGCCGGGCGTATTCGTACTGCTCGGGGGGCGTGTTCATCATGCCCAGCAGGAAATCCGCACCGCCGCCTGCAATCAGGCTGAACAGCAGACCCAGCCCGGTGTTAATCATCAGCGCACCCAGCACCAGGGGCTGTTTTTCCTTCAGCGAGCGTCCTGCGCCGATATACTGGGCGCAGAGGATGCCGGTGCCGGAGGTGATGATGTTGGTAATCACCGAGAACAGGGAAAGAATTTGGTTGGAAACACCCACGGCGCCGATGGTATTTTCGGCATAGCGGGAAATCATGATGGTATCCACGGAGCCGATGATGGAAAACAGCACGGTTTCCAAAAAAATCGGCCACGTTAGCTGAAAAAGCTGTTTGCGATCGTTTAAAGTAGTATGTTTCATAGTTTTTGCACCTCTGGGGCTAGTATAGCAGAAAAAACAGTAGGATACAACTGATATTTTTGTGTGGAAGAAAATTGCCGGAGCAAGGGAAAGCCCTTTACCTTACTGTATCAGGACGCTCCTGTGGAATAAGTGGCTGAAACTGAGGAAATTTTCGCTTCAAAGGGCGAAAAAGTTGTTGACCTTCTTGCTTTTTTCGGTTATAATACCCTAGCATGACCAATTATGGTCTGATACTATGTGTTGCTGCGGCCGTTTCGGCTGTCGAGCATAAGAAAATTATTTCGACAGGAGGTGTACACATGAAGCGTACCTACCAGCCCAACAATCGCCACCGCTCCAAGGTCCACGGTTTCCGGAAGAGAATGACCACTTCCAACGGCCGCAAGGTTCTCGCCCGCCGCCGTGCTAAGGGCCGCAAGGTTCTGTCCGCCTGAGCGCCGTCGCGAATGTGAGAACACAGCGTATCGCGTTTCATGCGAAACGGGAGTCCGTGCGGGGCGATGAGTCGCCCCGCTCCCTTTTTATGTTGAGCACGCTCTCAAAAATATCTTATCGCCCTTCGCCGGATCTTTTTATTCGGTCGTGCAGTTTGTGAGCTTGAAATACACAAAGTATTCCTGCGCTCCCAAACTTTCGCCCAAACAAAAATCTCTCGCCTAAGAATCGATAATCTATTTTTTTCGAGCATGCTTTTGGAGCAGTGTCTTGGACAATCCACTTCAACGGTACTGCCTAGGCTCATTTTGGGGATGAGAAATATGAAATTTTCCAGCTCTTTGAAACTGAATCACATCTTCCGGCGGCTGTATCACACGGGTGGTCAAGCCAACGGCTATCTGATTCTCTATGCCCGGAAGAATCGCACGTCCACCAATCGGGTGGGCATTACTGTCAGCAAGAAGCTGGGCAAGGCCCACATCCGCAACCGGATTCGCCGGCGGCTTCGGGAGGTTTATCGCCTGAACGAAAGCAAGTTCCAGCCCGGCTGGGACATTGTGGTGGTTGCCCGTTCCCGCTGCCTGTCTGCGGAGTTTTCCAAGCTGACCGAGAGCTACCTGTCCCTGGCTAAGAAGGCTGGGATATTGGTTTCAGAAGAAGTGGAATCATAACGGCTATGAAAAAACTGTTTCTCGCTCTAATCCGCTGGTATCAGCGGAGCGTTTCGCCCAATCGACCGCCCTGCTGTCGATTCACCCCCACCTGTTCTCACTATGCCTACGAGGCAATCACCAAATACGGGGCCATGAAGGGCGGCTGGCTGGCACTGCGCCGGCTGCTGCGCTGCAATCCCTTTTACAAGGGCGATTTCTACGACCCCGTGCCATGACTATAAGGAGTAAAGTCAATGTTCGATTTTATTAAGATTCCCTTTGGCTGGGTGCTGGGTAAGCTCTACGAGCTCACCGGTAACTATGGCTGGTCCATGATTATTTTCGGTATCATTGTCCAGCTGGTTCTGCTGCCGATCACCATGAAGACCAAGAAGAGCAGCATGAAAATGTCCCGGATTCAGCCCAGAATCCAGGAAATTCAGCGTAAATACGCCAACGATCAGGCAAAACAGCAGGAGGCTATGCGGGCGCTCCAGCGGGAAGAGGGTGTATCCATGGGCTGCGGTGGCTGCCTGTGGAGCCTGGTTCCGCTGCTGCTCCTGATTCCCCTGTATGATATTATCAGAAACCCCCTAACCTACCTGCTGAGCATGGATGGGGACGCCATCAGCGCCCTGAAGGGTCTGATTGACGGCATGGAGGGCATCGGCTTCAACAGCAAGGATGCCTATTTCCAGGTTAAGGCCGCTCAGCTGCTGAACGACAATGCCGCATTGCAGACTGCTCTGGGCGTTTCCGGCGGTATCGACTTCGGCTTCCTGGGTGTGAACCTGGGTATGATGCCCCAGTGGCAGGTTTGGGCTTCCACCTTCGTGTGGGGCTGGCCCACCATCGGTCTGGCTCTGATTCCCATCCTCAGCGCCGGCATGCAGGTGGTGCAGATGCTCATCTCCCAGAAGATGAACCGCTCCGTCGTCACCAACGAGAAGGGCCTGCAGGACAAGGAGGCCGCTGCCAATTCCCAGGCCGCCAAGACCGGCAAGATGATGATTTACATGATGCCCGTCATGTCGCTACTGATCGGTTTCGGCGTGCCCGGTGCCTTGTCTCTGTACTGGCTGGTGGGTGGCGTGTGCCGCACCATCGAGGACGTTGTCCTGACCAAGCACTATCGCAAGAAGTATGATGCCGAGGACGCTGAGCGCCTGAAGCGCACCCTGGCTCTGGAGGCCGAGGAGGCTGAGAAGGAGCGCATCCGTGCCGAAAAGCGTGCCGCCAACCCCGATGGCATCACCCAGAATACCAGCAAAAAGAAGCTGCAGCAGAAGCAGCGCGAGGAGCAGCAGGCCGCCAAGGCTGCCGCAGCCAAGGAATATGCCGCCAAGAAGGGTCTTCCTGTGGAGGAAGAGCCGGAGAAGCAGACCTTGTCCGGCATCCCCAATCGCCCCTATTGCAAGGGCCGGGCCTACCAGGCTGACCGCTATGCCTCGGATTCTACGGAGGAATAACCGAATATGGAAAAGAGCATTATCACTTCCGGCAGCTCCATCGATCTGGCCATCGAGGCTGCCTTGACCCAGCTGGGTCTGGACCGGGACAGCGTTTCCGTCCAGGTTCTGCAGCAGGCCAAGCCCGGCTTCCTGGGCTTTGGCAAGACCCCTGCCAAGGTGCAGGTGACCTATGAGGCTCCCGATCCCGTGCCCGCCGCTCCCAAGAGCGCCCTGGGCTCTGCCTCCCGGTCCAAGCCCAAGGTCAGCGGTCAGCCCGTTAAGAACCCCGACCCCAAGCCCGTTGCCCCCAAGGCCGAGCCCAAGGCTGAAAAGCCCGCCACTCCCAAGGCTGAGTACCAGGCTCCCAAGGTGGAGAAGCCCGCTGAGCCCAAGCCCGAGCGCAAGCCCCGTCCCGAGCGCAAGCCCGAGGCTCCCAAGGAGCCTAAGGTCTTTGCTCCCGCCGAGGCCGGCTCCGTGGAGGAGAAGGTGGAGCAGTTCATCAAGGGTCTGCTGGAGCACATGGGCTCCCAGGCCGTGCCTCATGCCGTTAAGGGTGAGGACAATACTTACCGTGTCGAGCTGGTGGGCGAGGATCTGGGTTACCTGATCGGTCGCCGTGGCGACACGCTGGATGCTATCCAGCACCTGACCAACTATGCCGTCAACCGGGAGGTTGAGGGTCATATCCGGGTCAACGTGGACGCTGAGGACTACCGTGCCAAGCGGGAGGACAGCCTGCGTAAGTACGCCCGCAAGAAGGCGCAGCAGGTGCTGAAGGTTCGCCGCCGTACCACTCTGGAGCCCATGAACGCTTACGAGCGCCATGTGATCCACGCCACTTTGCAGGAGATGGACAACATCACCACCTACTCCACCGGCACCGAGCCCAACCGCCGTGTCGTGATTGAGTACGTTCGCTAAACATAGAAAAAGCTGCCGTGAAAACGGCAGCTTTTTTGCTTATTCCCTGCGGTAGTTGCCTTTGCGGGAGGGGCAATGCCCCTCCCCTACAATATAGGATAAACCGCCGGGAGAGGATTGGAAAGGAAAATGGTGAAAATGTCGAAAAGGGGAAAGGCGGTGGGGGAGAGAATCGGTTAGTTCGATACATTCTATGTCAAAAATGACTGGAAAACAAGCGAAAGTACCGAGTACTTTTGTGAAAAATCAATGGACATTCCAAAATAGTTGTGTTACAATAGAAATGCTATACGCCGGGGTATACCCCGGTGCACATAGAAGGTCCAAATTAGGAGGTAATACCATGAAACGAGGAATGTCAAGATTCTTCAGTATCCTGCTGATTATCGTTATGATGATTGGTATGATACCCTTCTCCCCCCATCACGAACACGCACATGCGGCCACACCCGGAACCCTCTATTTCAAGGCAAATGGATGGGAATCCGACGGCGCACGTATCGAAGCCTATTTCTTCGGCGGCTCGTCCGGCGACAAATGGGTAACTATGACCAGTTTGGGCAACGGCTATTTCAAATGCTCTGCCCCTACTTCCGGCTACCCCAATGTGATTTTCGTCCGCATGAACCCCAGCGGTGTGGAACACAACTGGGACAGCAAGTGGAACCAGACCACGGACCTGACCCTGCCCACCAACGGCAAGGATTGCTTCAGCGTCAACGGCTGGGACAATGCCAACGGCTCCTGGGATTACTATGTCTGCATGACCGGTACCCATAACTATGCCGCCGCCACCTGTACCAAGGCCAAGACCTGTCAGAATTGCTCTGCGACCTCCGGTTCTGCCCTGGGTCACAGTTGGTCCAGCTCCACCGGTAAGTGCACCCGCTGCTCCACCGCCTGCTCCCATAGCTGGAACAACGGCACGGTGACCAAGGCTGCTACTTGTGCGGCAACGGGTGTGAAAACCTACACCTGCAACACCTGTAAGACCACCAAGACCGAAACCATTCCCAAGACCACCAATCACAACTATGCAGCGGCTACCTGTACCGTGGCGAAGAAGTGTACGGTCTGCGGTGCCACCTCCGGCTCCGCTCTCGGTCACAGCTACACCTCCAAGGTGACCAAGGCAGCCACCTGCGCGGCCACCGGCGTGCGGACCTATACCTGCTCCCGCTCCGGCTGCGGTCACAGCTACACCGAGTCTATTCCCAAGACCACGACCCACAGCTACGGCAATGCCAGCTGTAATTCTCCGGCTACCTGCACGGTTTGTGGCAAGACCACCGGCTCGGCACTGGGTCACAACTATTCCTACAAGGTGACCAAGAATCCTACCACCAGCGCCTCCGGCACGCTGGTAGGAACCTGCTCCCGCTGCTCTGCCAGCACCGGCAACATCACCATCGGCAGGTTGGGTACGACCTATCATACCTATAAGGTAGTCAAGGCAGCCACCTGTACCGCCACCGGTACCGGTCGCTACACCTGGGGCATCACCGACTATGGTACTTACTATTGGGATGTTTCCATCCCTGCCACAGGCCATAGCTACACCTCCAAGGTGACGGCTCCTACCTGTACCGCCCAGGGCTACACCACATACACCTGTGCCTGCGGAAACAGCTATAAGGACAACTACACCGCCGCCAAGGGTCACAGCTGGTCTGCCAGCACCGGAAAGTGCTCCACCTGCGGCACCGCCTGCTCTCACAGCTGGAACAGCGGCTCTGTCACCACCCAGCCCGGTTGCACCACCGAGGGCGTGAAGACTTATACCTGCTCTACCTGTAAGACCACCAAGACCGAGGCTGTGGCCGCCAAGGGCCACAGCTACTCCGGCGGCAAGTGCGGCTCCTGCGGTGACACCAAGTCCGTGTTCCTGCCCGGCACCTTCAATGATTGGAACGCCAATGCCAACATGACCTGGGGCTCCGGTGGCTATACCATGAGCCTGACCCTGGTCGCCGGCACCTACTCCTTCAAGGTTTTGAAGGACGGCGCCTGGCTGGGCAACAACGGCGAAATTTGGGACACCACCACCGCCACCTCCAGCGTAGGCTGGGAGTTCGTGGACGGCTATAACGACTGCGTTCTGGTTGCCACCGGCGGCACCTACCATTTCACCTTCAATTTCGACACCAATATGCTGGTGATCACCTTTAATCACACCCACAAGTACAACGCAGGCGAGGTCATTGCCCCCACCTGCACCGAGGGCGGCTACACC
>JBGVDR010000045.1:0-12115 GCA_045119455.1 Faecousia sp. | reverse complement strand
TATATATAAACCTAACACCTAACAAGAGTAGCTAAGTTATTGATTTTACTCAAAAATTTGATCAAAATTTTGTTATAAAAAACTCATAACACAATTCTAACACCTAACGGTTTTATAACAAAAAAGGGCCTACCTTAACGGCTCGGCCCCAAAATGCAGTGAATAGGGCGATCCCCTACTGGTCCTTATACCATCCCCATTGCTGTTTTTTCCACGGATTGCGGCGGCTGTTTGTGAGTTTGTATCCCAGCTTTTCCATAATGGCACCTAGTCGTTTTTCATCCGTACGCTTTACAGATGCGGCATTAAATCCCAGGCCGTATTTGAGAATATTGCGGCTGGTGATCGGATAGCCGGACTCCCCGGCGGCGTCCTGCATCTCGATCCAGGAAAGGATCTCATCCTCCCAGGAGTCACAAAGTATGTGTTTTTCGTTTTCAGTTTCCTGGTACTGCTCGATCCCGCGGTGCAGCTTTTCGCCGCCGTCGGTCTTGTAGATTTCTGCACCCTCGGCCCACAACTGCAGAATGTCAGCACGGATCTTCTCAATATCAATTTTTTGTACGTCCACACATGCAAAGCGGCGGTTGCCGGTATAATCGGTCAAAAATGCACTGTTGTTGGTGGTCATAATGAAAAGGCAGTGACGGATCGCGGTTACCTGGTCACGGGAGTAAACGGGGCGCCACTGGTCCGCGTCCAGGGTTAAAAAGTCCTTAAGTTCGTCAATGTCTTTTTTGCTCATTCCGGCCATCTCACCGACCTCAATCACGGTCTTTCCCTGGATCCTCTGCGCAAGTTCCTTGTTTTCAAGGCGCATTGATACACCGGTACACCATTGGTCATTAAGCGCCAGGGCCCGCACCGCGGTGGATTTTCCTATACCCTGGGCACCGATTAGGATTATGGATATATCAGCCTTAACGGGCTTTTCTGCAGTCGCTCTGGCGTACAGCATGGCGAAAAGGTAACGGCCGATCGCGGCGTTATAGGGAGTCTGCTCCGCCCCGCAGTAATCGGCAAAAAAGCGCTCTGCACGTTTAACGCCGTCCCACTTCGGCATGTTTAGGTCCAGGTAATTGCGTAAGCTGTTAAACCGGTTGCGTACGCTCACGGCCTCCATTGCATCAAAACACGGCCCCGTCCCGATGCGCCCCATTTTGAACCCGAATTTTTCAAGGCGCACAATAAGCTCTACGGTATACTTGGCGTCAGTGTACTCTTCCCACTGCGCACCGGGGATCGCCTTGCGGATCTTCTTCGCGTTGGTGAATGAGTCATACGCAAGCTCATAGCCGATCACGGTAGGGCAGCTCATGGCAAGCCGCAGTGTGGTAAAACCATATGAGATTATCCCTTTGTCATTCCTGAACTTTTCCAGTGTTTCACGCCTCCGGTTTTCTCCAGGGTATTCTTCTGTTTGCGTTTCATCGGGATACTGGTCTGCGGGGATCTCTTCATAGCCCATATGCTCAAGATGTGCTTTGAAATCATCGATCGTGCGCTTGGAGCAGTGAGCATGCAAACACTTAAAAGCCCCCCGCGGGTAACCGTTTGAGCCGATCGGAAAATATGCAGTATCACGACCGCCCGATTCATTTGTGTGCTCGGAACACCACGGGCACATGATAAATAATTCACCGTTAGGGCCGTAACTCAGGACCTCGCCGCGCTCCTCAAGAAAATCCCGCACGGGGTCCATTGCTTTGAAGGTCTGGCCCTTTACTCTCACGCCTGCGGAGGTGGTCTGCACGTTTTCCACACCGTACAGGGTGCTGATCGTATCTATGAACGAGTCCAGGATCTCGCCCTTAATTTCCGGTATATCCACAAACGGCCGCCCGCTCCAGCTGTAGCGGGTGCCCTTTGGATGTGTTCCACAGCACGCAAGCTGCTGACCGTCGGCCAGGATCTCCACTTTGTCGCCGTCCGGCATCGCAATTATTTTTTTGCTTATGTTTTCACCAGGCTTATGATCTGATATAATGAACAAAGCGGCCCAGCGCGCGCCGCCTCGTTTTCTTAGTGGTATATCGGGGGCTCCGATCATTCCTGAAAAGAGTTCCCTGATTTCCCCCGCCCTCTCCTCATTATCGCAGTCACAGTCTATCGCGATAATTCCGAGATCCCCGCCGGTCCTGATGCAAAAACCGTTATCAGGGTCTTTGCTCCACTGCTCGATCTCCTCTGGCGTCGTTTCGTGCCGGGTCCAGTTCTGCATACCGGCCACAGCTCCGGTCTTGGTTTTGACCGATGGAACCTTGCCGCGGGTATTCGATTTTGTAAGGGCCCCGACGGCAGTCAATTCCGGGTTGCTGACAATAGGCAGCACGCGGGAGGTTAACCGGCTGGTTTTTACGAGTTCCCATTCGGACGGCATCGCGCCGTATCTTTTTTGGCTATTGCTCATTCTTTACGCCCTCCCCGCAGTTTTTAACCTGGCGGTAAAGTTCCGCTATTTTTGTGTACAGTGACAGCCGCGGATTTGAATAGCTTTCACAGTTGAAACGCATTTTATTCACCGTTACGCGGTGAACGCCCAGGATCGCAGCCATCTGGCTATCCGTGTAATGACCTAGATCACGGATCTCATTAAGCATATTTGCTATCGGATTTTTTTCAGTTTCCATAAAACGGCCTCCTTAGCCGTGTGTAAATTGTAGTAGTTACATTACAATATATTAATCTTACCGCATCCGCATAAAAATAAAAACCGATCGACCTCAAATTTTTTGACGTGCTGCACATATCGAAAATATATTTGTGCTATGATATCAAGTTGAAAAAATCTATATAACAAATCGCACGGGGGCGCTATGCAGACAGATAATTTTGACCGGCCGGCCAAGAGCCGCATAGTGTCCGCGTCATTTGTGGAGCACCGCTTAAGGGTTATCCTTACGCTGTACAAGGGCACTTTTGCCAGTGGGTCAAACTCCACCACGATCGATGACCTGGCTATAAGCGCGAAAATTCAAAAGCTACCCGTCCCGGACTTTGGCAAGGCGTCAATCGAGATCACAAACATGCCGCTTGACGACATGGAAAAGCTAACGACTTTGGCTTTTCACCCGCTCTATCAAAAGCGCAATTATGTGAACGTCTATGCGGGTGATGATATGCACGGCTACACTGAGATTTTTGCGGGCAATATCGTACGCGCCGCGGCGGACCTTAACAGCACGCCGGACGTAAAACTTAAGATTGAGGCTCAGGTGGGTTTCTGGGGGCGCATTACCGCCGACGGAGCGACCGCTGTCCGAGGTTCACAGCCCGCCGCGGATTTTATCGGCGGTCAGGTGCAAAAAGCGGGGTTTACTTTTGAAAATCGCGGGGTTACCGCACAGCTGCGCAATTCTGTGTACAACGGATCACCGATCCACCAGGCTATGAAGGCGGCTAAGCAGATAGGCGCGGAGCTTATCCTGGATGACAACCGGGCAATTCTTTTACCCGCGGGCGGAGCGGTGAACACTGCAGGCAATGCGATATTGATTAACAAGGACACGGGGCTGCTTAAGTACCCGACTGTTACGCAGAACGGCATAGAATTAACGACAGTATTCAATCCCGCTTTACGTTTCGCCGGTATTTTCAAGCTGGAGACCGAGGTTCCGAAGGCATCGGGAACCTGGAGGATTATCAAGCTGAGCCATGACCTGAGTGCGAACAGTCCGCGGCAGGGAAAATGGGAAAGTAAGATCACGGGATTTTATCCGCATATGAGCGGCGCGATCGGGAGGTTTATCTAATAATGGCTATTGACCAGAACGACAAAAGGGGTCTGCAGCGTCCCGGCACCGCCGAGAGCGATTTTAACGAGCTGCAATATTCGATTGAGCAATATCTCAATAACGAAGTTGAGACCGCATGGGTAGGCCGGATTGACGGATGCAGCACAGAGGGCAGCGGCCCGACGGGGACCGCCGACGTTACACCGATGACAGCGCAGAGTGATGCGGAGGGTCAGGCGTTGCCGATGGTGAGCGTGCCCGCATTGCCGCACACGCGACTCCAGGCGGGAAAAGTCGGAATTATAATTAACCCGGTTCCGGGCGATCGCGTGGTTTGTGTGAGCTGCAAGGGTGATATAAGCACGATTAACCGCGGTACCGCCAGCCCGCAGCGCCCTGGGTCATTCAGGACTTTTGATCAATCCGACAGCGTGATCGTAGGAACTTTGCACACTGATGAGCCGACAACGTATATTCAGCTGGAGCAGGACGAAACAATCTACATTAAGGCGCCGGACAAAATAACGATTGAGACCGACGCGGAGGTCATAATTAAGAGCGCCGGGGATGTAACGATTGACGCGCCAAAAGTTAAAATTACAGGCACGCTGGAGGTGGGATCTATAACGAGCTCCGGCGGCGTTTCGATTGATACATCGACTGTTAACATGACCGGCGATCTCAATGTTACAGGAAATATAAACGCCGGCGGGCACATTCACGGCAATTAGGAGCGACATATGGCAGACACAAAGGGACACACACTGATGCTTGACCCCGACGAATGGGATCTAATTCTTGACGACGGCGGGCAGATCGTTGATACCGCCGGAGCTTACGGCATAGCGCAGAATGTTGCCAATGCCGTGAGACTTTTCACTGATGATGCTTATTATTTCCGCGATCGCGGCGTCCCACATTTTACTTTAGACCTGGGACGTAAACTCAATAAACGTATGATCTGTGCGGAGTATGAGAGTGCCGCCGTGGGCGTTGACGGCGTGCTGAGCGCAAATTTGCTTGATGTTACCCTGGCGCATGGAGGCGTTGCGGTGACGGGCGAGCAGCTAACAGATAGAACATTAACCGGCGATCTTGAGATCGTCACAGAGGACGGGGAGGCCGTAAATGTTGCATTTTGATCCGGCAACTGGTTTTTATGCCGATGATACCGAGACAGTCCGTGCGGCGGTTGCTGCGGACTGGGTGGCCGCTTTTCATAAGGACGGCCAGGTAGATTTGAACACCGATCCGGAGACCCCGGCGGGCCAACTGATTGACAGCCAGACCGCGGCAATAACTGAAAAAGATACCGAACTGCTTTATCTGTGCGATCAGTTTGATCCGGCAAAAAACGAGGGCATTTTTCAGGATGCGATCGCAAAAATCTATTTTTTAAGCCGCAAGGCGGCCACACCGAGCACCGCCACAATTACAGTGCGCGGGTTATCCGGAACCGTGATCCCAGTAAATGCGCAGATTATGAGCTCCGCCGATGACACGATATGGCAGAATGTTGCCGCGTTTACAATCGGCGCCGACGGTACCGGATCGGGGGTTTTCCGGTGCACAACTGAGGGATTGATCTCCGCCGCGGCGGGAACCCTAACACGTATAATGACCGTTGTTGCGGGCTGGGATACGGCCACAAATGAGCACGCCGCAACCGTCGGAACTCTGGAGGAAAACCGCGGACAGTTCGAGCTCCGCAGGTATTCATCCGTGTCCCTAAACTCACGCGGTACCGCCGCAAGCGTATATGCCCGCATTATGCAGCTTGATGATGTGATCGGCTGCGTTGTACGTGAAAATAAAACCAACCAGCCAAAGGTGATTGACGGCGTGACCCTGAGCCCGCATAGCGTTTATGTGTGCGTTTTAGGGGGCAATGACGGTGCTATCGCCACGGCAATGTATCGCACCGTATCAGCCGGATGTGACACAAACGGTACGACTGATTACCTGGTAGAGGACGATACGACCGGGATCAAGGAGATGATTCATTTCCAGCGCCCGACGGATGCCGATATAACGATCCGGCTTAAGTTCCCGGATGCCGCGGGCTTTTCTGCGGATGACCTGGCGGCTATCAGGCAGGCGGTTTTTAACAATTTTTATGGTGAAGACCCTACCGAGGTTGACGGGTCCATAATGGCAAGGCCGCTAATGGGCGATACTATTTATGCCCCGCGTTTTGCGATCAGTGTGCAGAACGCCGGATATACCGATCTGCTTGATGTTGACCTCGCGAAAACCGGAGGGGCCTGGTCCGATGCGCTCCACGTAAAAATTGATGAAAATCCGGTGCTGAGCCTGGCGGACATTGTTATCGAGTAGGGAGGCGCAAATGAGCATACCGGGATTTTTTGACGCGTCGGATTTTGATATTTTGCGGGTGCTGCAAAGCCAGTACGCGGGCAGTCCGCGACTTAAATCACTGACGGCAATATGCTGGAGTCTTCTCAATCCTGAGAGTTCGATCGGATTGATGTATGAGCACATGATCGACCCGTGGACGGCGGACGGTGCCGGATTAGACGTGTGGGGCCGCATTGTGGCAACCGCACGGCGAATTTATGCTGCGGGTGAGAGTGTGATCCTGGATGATTACACATATCGCAAATATATTTTTGTCAAAGCGCTTTTCAATCTGACTAACTCCAGCCTTCACAGTATTAATTTTTTCTGCGGTCAGCTCATACCCAGCGGCGTGCGGGTGCTGCATACTGATACAATGGTTTTGACGGTTCTCGTAACCGAGGTCGTTGACCCGCAGGCGCTGCAGGCATTCCTCAATCTCCGCTGGAGTCCTACAGGCGTCGGGGTGAAGATTTATTATGTGCGGGGCCCTGTTTTCGGCTTTAATGGCTCCGGCTTGCACCCGTTCAACCAAGCGCCTTTTGTGAACGGCGGACCGCAGGATCTTGATGTTTAATTTTGTATAGGAGGCTTTTATGGCTACAATCGAACCGCAAAAATGGGCGGCAACATTAGGGAGCACCGCCGACGTGAACGCATTGCCGGAAACTACGCCGTCGGGTTCCGGCAGAGCATCTACCAGCGGACTTTTTCCGCCGGTTACCCAGTTACCACTTGACCAAGGCGGTATTGCTCCGGAGCGCGGAGATTTTAACGCGTTATTCAAATATCTCGGTGAATACTTGTTTTATCTCATGCAGGGTGGGACGTTTTCGTACTCTACTGATTACGACTACACTGCGGGCAACCTGGTAATGCATGAAGGGTCGCTCTACCTTTGCATCGCGTCAAACGGTCCCGGTTCCGCCGTCAAATACCCGACCGATGCGGACTACTGGCGCCAGCTGGCGCTTACAAGCCAGCTCCCTACGGTGAATAACGGCACTTTGACAATTCAGCGCAACGGGTCAAATGTTGCCACATTCAGCGCCAATCAGGCAGGAAATGCGACCGCAAATATCAGCGTGCCTACAGTGAATAATGGCACTTTGACCATTAAAAAGAACGGGACAACCGTCGCTACTTTCAGCGCTAATCAATCAGGTAATACAACAGCTAACATCACAGTTCAGACGTCCGGTCCAGGCGCGTATGATGTCGGATCTACAATAATTGTTGCTATGGGATATGACCAGAACCTGTACTACGGCCGGTCTATTCCCGGCGGTGCTTATTATGGTTGGTGCCCTGATGACGGGGGCGGTGCAATGAGCGGGGTGATAACTATCCCTGGCACCTGGGTGTGCTGCGTGGGCCAGGGTAATAACTCGAACGTTCGCGGCTGCATTATGAGGAGGATCGCATGATTGAATACAGAAATTTACGGTGGCAGACTCAGGACCACACTCAGCTCTATGCCGAATTGAAACATCCGGATTATGGCTGGATCCCCTACTGCTGCATGGAGGGGGACACCGGAATCGGTGCGGAAATCTGGGCAGCGAGGGCTTATCTTGAGATCGCGCCGTGGGTCGATATGCGCGATCTTGAGCAGACCCGCGCGGCAAAAATTGACGAGATTAACACATCTAAGAATTACCAGCTCAATACCGGCGGGATGGAGTATGAAGAGGATCTTTTTGCTTATGATGATAAGGCTCTTCTGCGCATATCGGGCACAATTCTGGACTGGCAGGATCAGATCTCCCGCGGTACCGTTAAGCCTGAGGACATTGTGCAGCCGTGGATCTCAAAAGCAAATACGGTGCACCCGCTCAGTTATGATCAGCTGATTGAACTTGCAAGGCTTTTAAGGCAGGAAGTGCAGAGAATTGTGTTTTATGGCACTTATTTGGAAAAACTTGCTCAGGCGGCTACTACACTTGAGGAACTTGACGCGATCGTGTGGGATTACGGCGCAGCGAGCGCATCCGGGATTATTGATAGGCTGATCGCCGGAGGTAATTAAAGTGCTAGAGTCAATCGGTGCGTGGGTGATTAACACTTGCGAGTCAGTCATGCCGCGCGTTTACAGTACCGCTGCTTTCTGCTGGGGTGCTTTAGTTGGTGTACTGACCTATGCAGTAGGGGGCATTGATGTGGCGGCGCAGTGGCTTTTTGCTTTTGTGGTTGTGGATTATCTGCTCGGCGTGGCCGCCGCGTGTAAAACGCACGTATGGTCCAGTTCGACCGGGTTTAAGGGCATAGTCAAAAAAGCGGTTATCTTTTCAGTCGTATGCGTCGGCAACGGTTTAGATCAGGTGCTCGGTACCGGTGGAACTTTACGCAACGCGGCGATCGCAGCATATTGTGTAAACGAGGCCGGATCAATTCTTGAGAACCTGGGGCGGCTCGGCTATACCGGATTAATTCCGGTTAAAATTAAGAATGCGATCAAGTCAATTAATGAGAACAGCGAGGAGGACAAAAAATGAAAATCTGTATCGATCCTGGCCACGGAGGATATGATCCCGGAGCGGTTAACCATGATGTGGGGGTAACAGAAAAGGCCCTTGCGCTGAAAATCGCGGCGTTGCTGGGCGGTGAATTGGCCTCCCGCGGATATGACGTATTTTTCACCCGTGAGCTGGATCAGTTTATCCCGCTCGGATTTAGGACTAAGATCGCAAATAACGAAAAGGCCGATCTGTTCATTTCAATTCACCTTAATGCGGCAGCAGATCCGGCCGCTCAGGGTATTGAAACATGGTATTATGAAGGGTCCAGGGAGTCCGAACGCCTGGCGGCTATTGTGCAGAGAGAGCTGAAAGATCAGTTTTTGGCAAAGAACCGCGGTATAAAATCCACCCGCGGCTTTTATGTACTCAAACACACTGCAATGCCCGCGATTCTGGTGGAGACCGGATTCATCACAAATGATCATGATGTTGCATATCTAGTCAATAAGGTGCGTCAAAAAGAAATTGCAACGGCGATCTCAAATGCGGTTGATGAGTTTGTCGGCACGGCATAACTGTGCTACTATATATGTGTTTAATCTTTTGATAGTCTCGATAGGCCGTTTTTAAGCGGCCTATTTTCCACCTTAAAAATCTGGCATAGATCACACTTTTTTAAAATTCTTGTAAAAAATATCTTGCAATTAAGTATTTTGTATTTATAATTATAATTGAAACGACGTAAAAAACGGAGAAACGGAAAACATGAAAAAAAGTGAATTTATTCTTATGCGCGCTGAGCGTATGCATAACGCGATCATGAACTCTTCTTTTGAGTTCCCGGGAAAAGCGGAAACGCTGGACGTTTTAGCCAAGATTAAGGACCCATTAAGCCTCCTGGAGGCTATCACAAAGCTAAGATCCGGCAATGCTATTGTCGGCCTTATATGTGATGATCTGCGCGATCTCGATCAAACTGTGCTCCATATGGAGTTTGACCCGGAGACTGCTCCGGCCGCCAAAAAGCGCCAGGTTAAATCCGTAGAATTGCCAACCGTTGCAAATTCCGCAACAGTTGAACCGGCAAAGACCGAACCGGCAAAGACCGAACCGGCAAAGACCGAACCGGCAAAGACCGAACCGGCAAAGGAAACAGCAACGGACGGCCTGGAGGCAACAGTAGCCATAATTGACGAACCCGCTGCCGCTAAAGGGTCCGACCCGCTGGATTTTGATTTTATGGACGATCCAAAACCGGCCGCGGAGCCCGCAAAGACTGAGCCAGCCGCAAAGGCACCGGAGACCGACGATACAGCGCTGAAAGCTGTAACCGTGGACGACATCAGGGCACTGGCAATTAAGGCCGCAAAGGCCGGAAAAATGGCCGCCGTTACCACTTACCTGAAAGCCGCCGGAGTTCCTAAGGTTCAGGACCTTGATCCGTCGAAGTTCGCGGATTTTATCACTGCGATGAAAAAAGCGGGGGTGTAACATGCCAGGACCACATGCACAGTTTTCGCCCAGCAGCGCATACCGCTGGATCTCATGCCCCGGATCAGTAGCCTTGTGCAAAGGCTTACCGGATGAGGAGGGCACCGTTTACGCAATGGAGGGCACGATCGCCCACCACATGGCAGAGCTTATCCTTACCGGTAAAAAACCGGAGCCGGACGATGCCGAGACCGAATTTTTGTACAATAACAAAATCGACCTTGACGATCTGCTTAAGAACGTTCGCTATTACACTGACTATGTAGGCGGACTTATTGAAGGCGAGGGCGTGGATCTGTTTGTTGAGCAGCGTCTGGACCTCGAATCCGTAACCGGTGAAAAGGACGCGAGCGGTACAAGTGACTGCGTGATCCTCCGTCCGAAAAAAGACGGCAGCCGGTCAATGTTTATAATTGACCTTAAATACGGCACCGGAGAGAAGATCGACGCCCCGAACAATACACAGTTGGCTATTTACGCCCGTGCAGCCTACAATTATTTTTCCATGCTGTACGACATAAGCACAGTGTATGCACTGATTATTCAGCCGCGCTTAGACCATATTAGCGAGTGGGCCCTGTCTCCGGCAGAATTAACCAAATTCACCGATGAGATCTCCGCGGCAGCTGCAAAGGCCCTGGCGATGTGTGACCAGCCATTTGACAAATGGGAGTTCAATCCGAGTGTTAAGGCGTGCCACTATTGCAAGGCCCGCGGACACTGCGCCGCCCTGGCAAAATTCTGCTTAAGTGCCGCAGGGGTTGACGTACTGGGACAGAGAAACGCCCCGTGTGTGGATGCGGAAAGTATTGCGGCAATTCTGGATAAAATGCCACTTATTGAAAAGTGGATCGGCTTTATCAAAGAAAAAGCGCTCAATATGCTCTTAGCCGATCTCACAATTCCGGGCTACAAATGCGTACGTGGCAAGCCTGGACCGCGAAAGTGGAAGGATGAAAAAGCCGCAGAGGCTGCGCTCATTGACCTTAAGCTGAGACCCGGCGACATGTACGACATGAAAGTAATCAGCCCTACCAGTGCCGAAAAACTGGTAAAAAAGAAATTACTCACGGCTCAGCAGTTCGCCGATCTCGGTGTACTGATTGACCGATCCGAGGGCAAACCGAATTTAGCCACCGCGGACGATCCGCGTGCTGAATACACGCCGATGACTGAGGAGGATTTTCCCGACGAAAGCCAGCCGGCAAATGAAGATGTAAAAGACGTTAAAAAGAAAAAACAGGAGAAAAAGTAATTATGGCTACACGATCAGTTAGAGTATTTATCACAGATGCAAGATTAAGTTATCCGGCACTCGATGAGCCTAAGGAAACAATGGCAGGCAACGGAGATCTTAAGTACCAGGCAACCTTCCTAATTGCTCCGGATAATCCATGCGTGACAAAGATCAAGGATGCAATTAAGCAGATCGCGATTGCGGAATACGGCGACAAAGCAAAGGCTGTTGTCACAAACAGGGAAAAAATCCCGCTGAAAAAAGGCGACGATAAGGAAAATATCCCCGACGGTTACGCCGGTATGCTTTACATAAGCGCAAAGAGCAAAAACCGCCCAGAGCTCCGCGATGCGAATCCGAAGATCCGCATAATTGAGAAAGAGGAGATCCGCGAAAAGTTTACAGCCGGTTATCGCGTTAACGCCTATGTTGACCTTTACCCGTATGCGGTCCGCAATTCCGGCGGTGCAATTATTAAGAGCGGCATAGCTGCGGGCCTGGTGTCGGTTCAGTTCAAAGCCTATGCTGATGCGTTCAGCGGCAGAGCGGCCACCAGTGATGATGATTACCCGGACTGCTCAGCCGACGCCGCAGACAGCCAAAGCTATGCAGCCGGCGACGCCTCCGGCGGTGTGGCAGCTGCAGAGGCTAAAACCGGAGATTTTGGCACTGCAAGCGATGAGGATTTTGATGTACCGTTTTAAAATTTAATCCATAAACGTTGTTACTCTAGTGACCAAAGCACCCTCCGGGGTGCTTTTTTGTGGCCGCAGTCACAAAAAATAGTTAAAAAATACTTGCAATTTGAATAAAAAATAATATAATTATAATTGAAC
>JBGVDR010000044.1:0-2171 GCA_045119455.1 Faecousia sp. | reverse complement strand
TTATGTGATCTAAATCATAAAAAACTGTATAAAAATACTTGCATTTCAATTAAAAAATACTATAATTATATATGAAAAGGTTAGGAAACTTGCAAATGGAGTAACAATTATGAGCAACAAAAAAATTACCCTTGCCAAAATAATGCCATGTGGCGCACAGCTGATCAAGACCGTCAAAGATTGGGGCGACGGCCAGTGCCTGGAGCAGACAAAGATCTGCAAAAATTTGGTTGTTGAAACAGTATCATTTGATATGGAGGTCGATCAGCGTATTGCAGAATTGACCGCCGCCGGATATGAAATTATTGGAAAATAGGAGTAACAAATTATGAACATAACAACAAAATTAATCACTTATGCAACAGTCAGCAATTCCGGCATCTTTGCCGGTCACCCTTACGATCTGTACAAGCAGGTCCGCTATGACGCCCGCCGCGGTACCCGCCAGGTCCGTTATATTGAGCGCTATCATCCGTTTGTTGACGATTCTCTCGCCGGAGTTCCGCCGCGTACAGTGGCACCGGTGAAAAAATCCGCCTGGCTGTTTGAGTCCCTGGATTAACCGGGCCCGCCGCGGAAAAGCAAAAAGGCCTATCACTCGGTAGGCCTTATATTTTTGTTTTTTACCGATACGATGAAAGTCAAAAAGGGCCGCCGACTGGTCCGCAGCTCGGTAATGCTTAAGCGCACGGCGGCAATGGTCCCTCGCGCGATAAAGGCGGGGCTCTCTTGTAATGGGTGCCGTGTGGGGCCTACGGTCTTTCACCGCCCTGGGCCTCGCACTTCCGGAGTACACGGAGCCTAATTCTAAGTATAGCCCATAAATGAGTTGCACATTTAGCCGGTTCGCGATTCACACGTGCTAATACTCGCGGACCGCCGGATCTCCCCCTCACACAGCAAAGTCATTATACCAAAGCCATGAAAACTTACAAGCGGCTGTTGCGGTCCCGGTCAATGTACCACTGTGCAAATTTTAAGTCATTCTCATACGCCCATTTACAGTGATCCGCCTGCATAAAAAACAGCATATTGATGAACTTATACCACGTGTACCGGAGGCGGCTCCGGTTACGGTTAAAATAAGCCTCGCCGCTTATTGATAAATTACTGTTACGGCTGTTCGCGAAAACCGCATAGGCCAGCTGTGAGAGCGCCGATCCTACAGTGAGCATCCAGTCAAATACTGCCTTCATTTTTTCACCACCTTATACAATATTTCCGTTCGCTTTTTATTGCAGCCCCCGCATATAAGCTCCCGCTTTTGCTTGCTCCATACGATATCCCAGTGATCTATATAATCGGCCTCGGATACGTACACCGGCGGTTTTTGCTCTTCCACCCAGGCGATAAAAGCGTCACTGTCAAACTCGGCACCGTACTGGTCCGTTCCTCTGTACGGCGGATCTGCATAGATTACGGCGTCACTCTCAAACTCTAAATCGCGATAATCGCCGCAGGTAACCATAATGCTATGACCGGAAAGGTCAATCCCGTTTAGCCGCTCAATCCGTGACGGTACTTCCGGTGGCCGGGTGAACTCAAACGGCTTAAGGTCCTCAAGATCCTTAAGTGCATTAATCCGCTGCATTTCCCGCATAGCGGTTAAATACTGTTCCCCCGTGCTCTCCCAGCTCAGATCTAGCGGCATGAGCTCCTGCAGAAATCTATAGGCCTCTTTTGTGGGAAATTCCCATTGGCAAGATCCGAAATAGTGCCCTGACATATAAGTACCGGTTAGCCGGTCAATATCCGCCTGAGTTAACCCGGACCGCTTTAACCCGTCACGCAGATATGCCCGCAGGCGTTCACAAATCTGCTTATATCTGCACTCTGTCGCAGTAAGGGCCGCCGCCGTGTCGAATTGCGGATCTGCATAGTGTAAGGCCTTATACCAGGTTATGTATTTTTCTTTTATCTCATCCGCATGATCTCTGGCCCAACGGCGGATCTCCTCTTCCCCGGTTAACGGTGCCCCCGTGATCTCCATTTCCCGCAACAGTGCATCGGTACGGTATTGATACAGATAATGCCACGCTTTTTTAAGCGGCGCACGCTCTACCGCATACGGGTATTCACGCAGATTATTTCCGAATGACCAGCAGATCGCGATCATAGGATCTTCATTCTTAAGCCTTGCAAAATCCGCACGGGTAACCCATTGCCGCGGG
>JBGVDR010000043.1:0-2830 GCA_045119455.1 Faecousia sp. | reverse complement strand
GAGGAGAAGGCTCCCGTCATTCTGCAGGTTTCCAAGGGTGCCCGCGCCTACGCCAACCACACCTATCTGGTGAAGCTGGTTGAGGCCGCTGTCATCGAGTGCCCCGAGATTCCCATCGCCCTGCACCTGGATCACGGCGATTCCTTCGAGACCTGCAAGTCCTGCATCGACGGCGGCTTCACCTCCGTCATGATCGACGCTTCCTCCAAGCCCTTCGAGGAGAACATCGAGATCACCAAGAAGGTCGTTGAGTACGCTCACGATCACGGTGTCGTCGTTGAGGCTGAGCTGGGTGCTCTGGCCGGTGTTGAGGACGAAGTCAACGTTTCCGCTGACAACGCTCACTACACCCGTCCCGAGGAGGTCGAGGAGTTCGTCGCCCGTACCGGCTGTGACTCCCTGGCCATCGCCATCGGCACCTCCCACGGCGCTTACAAGTTCAAGCCCGGCACCAACCCCCAGCTGCGCTTCGACATCCTGGAGGAGATCATTGCCAAGCTGCCCGGCTTCCCCATCGTTCTGCACGGCTCCTCCTCCGTTCCCCAGGAGTACGTCGAGATGGTCAACGCCTACGGCGGCAAGATGCCCGGCGCCATCGGTGTTCCCGAGGAGCAGCTGCGCCGCGCTGCTGAGCTGGCCGTCTGCAAGATCAACATCGACTCCGACCTGCGTCTGGCCATGACCGGCACCATCCGTAAGTTCTACGCCGAGCATCCCGACAAGTTCGATCCCCGTGAGTACCTGAAGCCCGCCCGCGCCAACATCAAGGAGCTGGTCCGCCACAAGCTGGTCAACGTCCTGGGCTGCGCCGGCAAGGCCTAAGTCCTCTCCCCTTTTACATGATGTCCTCCCTCGTAAGAGGGGGGACTTTTTTAATAATACGCACATCCTTCGCCGCCTCGCAATGACGCAAAAACGGGGTTCTGGTGACATTCTGTCCCGTATATATAGGGCTTTGCCCTCGGATAGGGGTGTTTTCCAAAAAATCAAGCCCGCATTTTTCACAAATTTACCGAATCGGATCGGAAATTTTAGTGAATATGCTTAAAAGTTGCAAATTTTATGATTTTTAGATTGATTTTACAGATTGTTTGACTTATAATTGGATGGCAAACGGATTGAACAAGCTGCGAGGTGATGGCGTTGCTGAATATTGTGCTGGTGGAGCCCGAAATTCCCCAGAACTGTGGCAACATTGCCCGAACCTGCGCCGCCACCGGCTGTGCGCTGCATCTGATTCGTCCCCTGGGTTTCGACATCTCCGAAAAGGCGGTGCGCCGGGCCGGGCTGGACTACTGGAACTTGGTTGATGTCCGGGTTTACGACAACCTGGACGATTTCTTCGCCAAGAATCAAATCGGGCAGATGTGGTGCCTGTCCACCAAGGCCCCCCGGTGCTACACCGAGGCCAGCTTTGCAGACGGCTGCTACCTTTTCTTTGGAAAAGAGACCAAGGGGCTGCCCGAGGATTTTCTGAACGCGCATTATGACCAATGCGTCCGCATCCCCATGCGGCAGGAGGCCCGGAGCCTAAACCTGAGCAACGCAGTGGCGATTACCGTCTTCGAGGCGCTGCGGCAACTGGATCATCCCCATTTGCAGGACTACGGAAAAATGCGGGGATTAACCCCCGGTAATGGAGGAAATTCTTTATGAACTACAACAAGAAGTCTATTGAAGACATCGAAGTAGCCGGCAAGCGTGTGCTGTGCCGTTGCGACTTCAACGTTCCCACCAAGGGTGGCGTGATCACCTCCGACAAGCGGATTGTGGCTGCTCTGCCCACCATCGAGTACCTGATTAACAAGGGTGCCAAGGTCATCCTGTGCTCCCACATGGGCAAACCCAAGGGCGAGTGGAAGCCCGAGCTGAGCCTGAAGATTGTGGCTGACCGCCTGAGCGAGCTGCTGGGCAAGGAAGTCATCATGGCCTCCGACGTGGCCGGTGAGGACTCCAAGGCCAAGGCCGCTGCCCTGAAGGACGGCGACGTGATGCTGCTGGAGAACACCCGTTACATCAAGGGCGAGACCAAGAACGATCCCGAGCTGAGCAAGGCTCTGGCTGACCTGGCCGACGTGTTCGTCAACGACGCTTTCGGCACCGCTCACCGTGCTCACTCCTCCACCGCCGGCGTTGCCGACTACCTGCCTGCCGTTTGCGGCTACCTGGTGGAGAAGGAAGTCTCCATCATGGGCAAGGCTCTGGCTAATCCCGAGCGTCCCTTCGTCGCCATCCTGGGCGGCGCCAAGGTTTCCGACAAGCTGAACGTTATCAACAACCTGCTGGAGAAGGTCGACACCCTGATCATCGGCGGCGGCATGGCCTACACCTTCGCAGCTGCCAAGGGCTACTCCGTGGGCAACTCCCTGCTGGACGAGAGCAAGATCGACTACTGCAAGGAGATGATGGCTAAGGCAGAAAGCAAGGGCGTCAAGCTGCTGCTGCCCGTAGACTGCGTGGTTGCCGATTCCTTCCCCAGCCCCATCGACGCTCCCGTGGAGGTTGAGACCGTGGCCATTGATGCCATTCCCTCCAACAAGGAAGGCCTGGACATCGGTGAGAAGACTGCCAAGATGTTCGCTGAGGCTGTCCTGAGCGCAAAGACCGTTGTCTGGAACGGCCCCATGGGCGTGTTCGAGAACCCCACTCTGGCTAAGGGCACCATCGCCATGGCTCAGGCTCTGGCTGATTCCGAGGCTACCACCATTGTTGGCGGCGGTGACTCCGCAGCAGCCTGCGAGCAGCTGGGCTTTGCTGATCGCATCACCCACATCTCCACCGGCGGCGGCGCTTCCCTGGAGTTCCTGGAAGGCCTGGAGCTGCCCGGCAT
>JBGVDR010000042.1:0-11044 GCA_045119455.1 Faecousia sp. | reverse complement strand
GTGAGAAGTGCCCCCGCTGCTGGATGCACTCCGAAAGCGCAAACGCCGAGGGTCTATGCCCCCGCTGCGCCGCCGTCATTGCCAAGCTGGACGTGGAAATCTAACCTCCATTCGAATATTGTAAAAGGCACCAGCCCTTCGACTGGTGCCTTTGTCATCCTTGCGAAAGGAATCCATGAGTATCGTAAAAAATGATTATTTACGGGCATGGCCCGCGGCAAATCTCGTCACCTACCCAGGCAATAATCCCACACCATTGGGCACACTCGGTAACGAACGGCTCTATAAATCGTATAGAAATGTCTGTCATCGCGAGGGCCTTTGGGCCCGTGGCGGTCTCCTCTAAAGGGAACTGATACGTTTTATTATCAGGAGATTGCCACGTCGCGCAAGCGCGCCTCGCAATGACGTGCAATTTTTTACATAGCGATACAATCAGTTACCTTTCTTCGTCTGTATGGTTTTTCTCCTCGGGCGGCAGGACGAAGGGCTTGCAGACCACTTCGCACCGATTGATGGGGGTGCCCAGGGCGTGGAACTTTTCCTCGTAGCCGGTCATGATGCCCACGATTCCATTCTCGTGCAGGTTCCGGGTCAGATTCTTGACCTCCAGCCCGCAGGCGGCGAACTCCTCTACGGAGAACTCGAAGAGGGGGGCGTTGTCGGTCTTATAATGGATATCGCCGCCGGTTTTCACCACCCGGCAGTATTTATCCAGGAAGCTGCGATGGGTCAGACGGCGCTTAGCGTTCTTCTTCCGGGGCCAGGGGTCGGGGAAGTTGATGAACAGCCGGTCGATTTCCTGCCCGGCGAAGATTTCTTCGATATTTGCCACATCCATATCGATGTAGAACACGTTGGTAAGGTTCATGGCCTGGGCCTTCTCCATGGCGACCACCATGGCTTCCCGGCATCGCTCCACCGCAATCAGCAGCACATCAGGATTAGCGGCGGCGGTTTCGGCGGTGAACTTGCCTTTGCCGCAGCCAACTTCCACCCACAGGGCAGAGCAACCGGGTTTCAGGCTCCGCCAGGCGCTCTTCAGCGCGGCGGGGTTCTCAATCCGCAGGGCGGCGCAACGCTCCATGCGGGGGTCCAGGTTCTTCATTCTTCTCATTCTCATGGCGTTTTCCTCCGAAAAAACGAAACTTTCCCGCCTATTATAGCAGACATGATCCGGACAGTCAAAGGTATAAAAAGAAAAAATCCCGCAAATCCTAAGCCCGGGGAGGGAAAAAGGATGAAGCAGGACGAAAAAAAGCCCATTTCCTGGGAAGTGGCGGATCCCAAGCCTCCGGTGGTGCATTCGGGGCACATGGAGAACCGGCGGCAATAAAATGAAATGACCCTTGACTGAGAACTTTCAACGTTTCAGTCAAGGGTCATCTCTGTTCAATCTTGGTATCTAACATCATTGATTAACCTCTCTTTCTTAAGGTCGACCTCGCTTTGCATGCTCCATCTCCAAACATATTCAATCCATAATTCCCATCAGCGGGAAGTGCTTATACGTGGCAGACTGATTATGGAAGCGAATGTCGTTTTTGCCGGTTCCAGGTTTTCGGTATCACAAGGTGGTTGGGGTTGGACGGTAGCATTTTTGATTCATGTGAAAAAGGCTTGCATACCCGAGCTTAAGTCCAGATGGCTGTTCGGAAGGAGGAGACCATATCTTGCCGCTGCAGCTATATTCCGCATTTGTGAGTGACCTTATTGTCCGGTGGAACCTTGAAGGTTTACATGTACATTGGCATCACCTCTTGTGACTATAAAATAACACAACTTTAAGGAAAATGCAATATGGAAGATTGTACAAAATAAACAAATAGTATTTGTATAAAACACAGATATATGTCATAGACGCACAAAAAGGTTGACATCCGGCGGGGGAATATGATAAAATAAATATGTTGGGCGGCCGAATGGCCGCCCATTTTTGCTGATTATAAATCCAATTTCAAATCGCCGGGACGAATCCAACGGATTTTGCGAAGAATCTCGCAGAACACCAGACTCAAAATCGCCGGCAGGACGAAGCAAATCAGCGCCAGACCAATCCAGTCCATGGCGGTGATGGCTTCCTTCACGCCCAAAGAAACGTCCGTCACCCAGCCATCCCACACACCGATGGGGCCGCACAAACCGCAGGTGCCCATGCCGGAATTTACCGGTGTACCGTTCATCTGCAGCTTGAAAACGCAGGTGGCCAGAGGACCGGTGATGGCGGAAGCCAGAGTGGGGGGAATCCAAGTCCGGGGATTTTTGATGATGTTGGGCATTTGCAGCATGCTGGTGCCCAGACCCTGAGCTACCAGACCGCCCCAACGGTTCTCCCGGAAGCTCATGACAGCGAAGCCCACCATCTGGGCGCAGCAGCCCGCAACCGCCGCACCGCCTGCCAGTCCCACCAGACCCAGGGAGATGCAGATGGCGGCGGAGGAAATGGGCAGGGTCAGGGCGATGCCCATAAGAACCGATACAAGGATACCCATGAGCAGGGGCTGCAGGTCCGTTGCCCACATTATGGCATCGCCTACGGCATTGGCGGCTTCACCAACCGGCTCGGCAATCAACGATGCCAGCCCGATGCCTACCAAAATTGTGACGATGGGGGTTACGAGAATGTCGATTTTTGTTTCCTTGGAAACCAGCTTGCCGCACTCTGTGGCAATCAGCGCAACCAGGTAAACTGCCAGCGGTCCGCCGGCGCCACCCAGGATATTGGTGGCATATCCCACCGGGAGCAAGGAAAACAGCACCATGGCCGGAGCATTCAGAGAATAGCCGATGGCAACTGCGATGCCCGGACCGACCATAGCCGAAGCCATGGCGCCGATGGTCATGCCGCCGGCAATGGGGTTTTCCAGGAAGGGGATATGCAGCTCTCTGCCCAGCGTGTTCAGGATGGTGCCCACCAGCAGCGTACAGAACAGACCCTGTGCCATGGCGCTCAGGGCGGTGATGAAGTACCGCTTGGGGGACAGAATCACATCTTTCCGTTTGAAAAATGCTTTGATTTTACCCAAAATTAATCCCTTCTTTTTTACATGATATCAATATTTTACTATCGATAAAAGCGTATTGCAATTTAATTTTACATATTCGGCACAAATTTGTTAATATTGTTTGAACGAAAAAAGGGTGGAAGAGGACACTTTGTGCGGCTTGACAGGAAAAATAGCAAAAAAGAACCGCCCGACCGGCGGAAAAAGAAATGACCCTTGACACGCATCTAACCACGGTGCGGTCAAGGGTCATTCCGTTGCGTCCTGAGGTTCCATCCTTGGTTAACCTGCCTTTCTGCGGAGTGAATGAGGGTTTGCTGATTGCCCAGTTTATGTCTGGAAACTGAAGTTGAACCTGTACATTGGTATCACCTCTTCTGACTATAAATTACCATAGCCGGGGCGATTTTGCAAGATGGGATGTTCCATAAATCTGGTGTATAAAAATCGTGGAAAACGTAGAATCCCCGCAGAAAAGCAGATTATATTTGACAGAAAATGTGCCTGCATGATATGATAATAATGTTGGGGTAGCCGTCAGCTGCCCTTACTTTGCATCATGAGGGAAAAACCATGAAAAAGAGATTTTTATGCGCTCTGCTTGCTTTGGTGACGGGGCTTTGGGCTTGCAGTGCGCCGGGAGTTCTGATGGAAACGGAGGAGGCGTCCGTGTGGTCATCGGAACCCACCACGGAACCCACCACGGAACCTACCACAGAACCTACCACAGAACCTACCACAGAACCTACCACAGAACCTACCACAGAACCTACCACAGAACCTACTACGGAACCTACCACAGAACCTACTACAGAACCTACTACGGAACCTACCACAGAACCTACTACGGAACCTACCACGGAACCATCGATACCGCTTCCGCCGGAGCGTTCGTCATTGCTGGATTTTCTGAAAACAGCAGGCCAGCCTGTAGGCTCGACCATGTACATCTGGGGCGGTGGTTGGAACGAGGAGGATACCGGCTCTGGCATCGAGGCCGTGATGCTGGGTCTGAGCCCTCAGTGGGCGGAATTTGCCGCCCAGCAGGATAAGGACTACAATCATAAGAATCACCGCTATCAGATTCACGATGGGCTGGACTGCTCTGGCTATGTGGGCTGGGCAGTGTACAACACGCTAGAAACCGAGAATGGCAGACCCGGTTACGTCTGTTCCTCCTCAATCATGGCGGAAAGCTTTAGTCAGCGGGGTCTGGGAACCTATGTCCCTGTTCAGGAGCTGGATCGCTGGGAGCCCGGTGACGTGATGAGCATGAAGGGCCACGTTTGGATTGTGGTGGGGATGTGCGCTGATGGCAGTGTGGTGCTTCTTCATGCCAGCCCCCCGGGCGTTATGTTCAGCGGCACGGAGCTTCCCGGCGGCGGCGAAAGCGATGCGGTGCGTCTGGCATCGCAAATTATGCAGAAATATTACCCCAACTGGTACAGCCGGTATCCCGACTCCAGCCGCCCGGCCTCCTACTTAAGCAGTTCCTCCGCTATGCGCTGGAGTGAGGATGTACTTTGTGACCCGGAGGGGCTTCGGGGCATGAGCGCCGAGGGAATCCTGGGGCTGATTTTTGACCAGTGATTGTAGCTGCGGTGGGGAAGCACCACAAGATGCGGTGTCCTGCCAAAAACCGAGGTCGAATTTCGGCGAAAATCCTTTCTCAGTGGCGGTTGTGGAAAATCGAAAGCTGTGCTATAATGTCCGTTACTGAGAAAAGCGAGGGGCAAAGGATGAACATACAGGATTTGAATATTTCCGGCGGTGAACTGCGCCGGATTTTTGGCGCAGCCAATGCCGATGCGGCATTATTATACCTTTACCTGCGCTGTGGCAATGACCCAGGTCTTGCGGGGCAGGAGTTGGGGCTGACCGAAGCCCGGCTGTCCTGCGCCGGAGCCACCCTGCGCCAGCTGGGATTGTGGGTGGAAGAGAAAAAGCTGACTGTGGCACCCGGCGAGCGACCCAATTATTCTGAGCGGGATGTGCTCCGGGCTATGGAGGACGAGCCCAGTTTCCGCAGCCTGTACGGCGAAATCCAGCGTCGGCTGGGCAAGGCGCTGAACACCGAGGAGCTGAAAATTCTACTGGGCTTTGTGCGCTATTTGGGCTTGCCCGGGGATGTGATTTGTGTTCTGGTCAGCTACTGCCAGGAGCGGGCCCGCAGGAAGGGCGGCACCAAGAATCCCTCTCTGCGTACCATCGAGAAGGAGGCCTACGCCTGGGCGGAGCAGGGCATTGACACCCTAGAGGAAGCCGCCGCTTTCATCCAGCGGCAGAATGTGTACCACAGCCGCCTATCCCAGCTGAGCAGGCTACTCCAGATTCGGGGTCGGGGTCTGACTGCTGCCGAGGAGCGCTATGCTCGGGCATGGCTGGATATGGGCTTCGAGGATGAGGCAATCACAATGGCCTATGAGCGGACCTGCCTGAATACCGGCGGTCTGAATTGGGCGTATATGAACAAGATTTTGCTCCGCTGGCACCAGGCGGGGCTCCACAGTGCCGATGCGATTCGTGCCGGTGACCGCAAGCCCAGCACCAAGGGCGGCACCCGTCAGTTGGATGCGGATGAACTGGCGGCGATTCAGAGTTTGATGCAGGAGGCGTGACATGGCATACAGTGCAGAAGTGATACAGAAAGCAAGAAGCCGCCTGGCTGAGGCAAAAGCCCAGCGGGAGTCGGAGAATTTGCGCCGCTTGAGCCAGGCCTACCAGGCGGTACCCCGGCTAAAGCAGATTGATTTGGAGCTGCGCCGCACCATGGCCCAGGCAGCCCGGGCGGTGTTCAGCGCCGGTGGCGACGTGAAAAAGCAAATGGAGCAGGTGCGACAGGAGAATCAGACCCTCCAGCAGGAGCGGCAGAGTTTGATTTCGGAGCATTTTGAACCCGGCTATCTGGATGATGCGCCCATCTGCGCCCATTGCGGTGGCTCCGGCTATGTGGGCTCGGAGATGTGCCAGTGCCTGGCGGAGCTTTGCCGGCAGGAACAGCGCCGGGAGTTGACCCTTCTGGCGGCGGGACAGGAGTCCTTCAGCCAGTTTCGACTGGATTATTATCCCGACCGCACCGACCCCCAGCATGGTGTGAATATCCGGACGGTGATGGAGCGGACATTCCAAATTTGCAGGAGCTATGCGGCGGAGTTTTCCGAAAAGTCCGGCAATCTGCTGTTTTCCGGCGGCACCGGCTTGGGTAAAACCTTTTTGTCGGCCTGCATCGCCCGAATGGTGGCGGATCGGGGGTATTCCGTGGTCTATGAGAGTGCGTCCCACCTGTTTTCCAAGCTGGAGCGGGCCAAATTCTCCGGCGATGAGCAGGCCCGCCGGGATGCGGAGAAATATTCTGCCTGCGATTTGCTGATTGTGGACGATTTGGGCACTGAGATGGGCGGCCAGTTTACCACCTCGGCCCTTTATACTCTGCTCAATGACCGTATTCTGGAAGGCAGATCCACCATCATTTCCACCAATCTGAATTCCGCAGAGCTGGAGCGGCGGTATAATGCCGCCATCGCTTCCCGCCTGCGGGGTAATTTCCGGCGCTTGGCATTTTTGGGCGAGGATATCCGGCTGAAGAAGGGCTGGAGCGGGGAATGATTGGCATACTGTTTGATTTGGATGGCACCCTGCTGGATACCCTGCAGGATTTGACCGACAGCACCAATGCGGCGCTGACCGCCTTCGGCTATCCCGGGCGGACACTGGGGGAGGTGCGGCGGTTCGTGGGCAACGGCGCTTTGGAACTGATGCGAAAGGCGGTGCCGGAGGGGGAGAATCCAGAGCTGGTGCTTGCGTATTTTCAAAAGCATTACCCTGCCCATTGCCGAATTCATACCGCACCCTATGCCGGTGTGACGGAGGCCTTGGAGGAGCTGAAGGGACAGTATCCCATGGCTATCGTGTCCAACAAGCCCGATGCGGCGGTGAAGGAGCTGTGCGCGGAGCTGTTTCCCGGGATTTTTGCCGTTGGTGAGCGTCCGGACTGCCGGCGCAAGCCTGCGCCGGATATGGTACATCAGGCCATGAAGGCCATCGGTGTGGAGCGGTGCGTTTATGTGGGCGACAGCGAAGTGGACATTGCCACGGCGAAAAATGCCGGGGTGCCCTGCCTGACAGTGACCTGGGGATTCCGGGAGGAAGCGGAGCTGATTGCCGCCGGGGCACAGCATATGTGCCATAGCGTGGGCACCTTGGTGAAGCGAATCCGTGACTTGACGGCGCTGTAAAAATGTGATATGATACCACCCAGCCGCCGGTGTGGTGGAACAGGCAGACACAAGGGACTTAAAATCCCTCGCCGTAAAAAGCGTACCGGTTCGATCCCGGTCACCGGCACCAAAAAGAGCCAGCCCAACAGGGCTGGCTCTTTTTGGTGCCGGTGACCGAAGGATCGAACCCATAGCAGAGCAACACCCCGGTGGGGTGTTGCTGCCGCCAGTGCAAACACTGGCGGCTACCATTATTTTCGCCAAAGGCGAAAAAGCGAATCGATTCCGGTCACAAAAATCACCAGTCCCAACAGGGCTGGCTCTTTTTGGTGCCGGTGACCGAAGGATCGAACCCATAGCAGAGCAACACCTCGGTGGGGTGTTGCTGCCGCCAGTGCAAACACTGGTGGCTACCATTATTTTCGCCAAGGGCGAAAAAGCGAATCGATTCCGGTCACAAAAATCACCAGCCCAACAGGGCTGGCTTTTTTTGCGGGCGAAGGGCAGGGGGGTCAAACGGCGGAAAACTGCGTTATTTTGCGAAAAAAAAGGTAGGAAAACCGCCGGGAATGTGATATGATAACAAATGAGGTGAATTGACATGGAAGAACGTATGGAAAACGAGCAGATGGAGCAGGAGCAGCCTGCCCAGCAGGGTAAGCCCTATGAGCCCCGCCCCACTTGGCAGGTCTGGGGTGCCCGCATCGGCGTGGTGATTATGATTATCAGTGTTGCGCTGTACATTTGGCATATCGCCAGTGGTGGCATGAGATGAAAATTCTGGGAATCGACCCGGGCTACGGCATCACCGGCTTCGGCTTGATTGAGACGGAGCGGGGGCAGTTCCGACTGCTGAATTGCGGCGCCATCACCACTCCGGCGGGGATGGACTTTTCTGCCCGGCTGGAGATTATTTATGAGGATATGAGAGAGCTTTTGCGTGTGGCCAAACCCGATGTGGTGGCCATCGAGGAGCTGTTTTTCGGTCAGAATGTGACCACCGGCATTGGGGTTGCCCAGAGCCGGGGGGTGATTTTGCTGGCGGTGCGCCAGGCCGGGCTGAAAGTTTTCCAGTACAAGCCTATGCAGGTCAAGCAGGCGGTGGTGGGCTACGGCAATGCCACCAAGCATCAGGTCATGGACATGACCAAGCGACTGCTCCACCTGTCTGCCAGCCCCAAGCCCGACGATGCGGCGGATGCGGTGGCGATTGCCCTGTGCCATGCCCGGTCCAGTACATCCTTGCTGGCCAGACTTGAAGGAAGATAAGTGAGTGTTTCGCGAAGTGAGAAAAGGCGATGACCTGAGGTCGCCGAGTGCCGCTGTGCGGCGCAAACCCTCCTCCGAGAGAAGGGTTTGTGCGGTGCAGATCTGCACCGTTAAATAATCATTTCATATATCCGATGGGGAGGAAAAATATGCTTTACTATGTTTCCGGGCCGGTGACGGTGCTGGAGCCCGGTTTGGCGGTAATTGACTGCGGTGGCGTGGGCTACGGCTGCCGTGTTACGGCTTATACCGCCGGTCAGCTGAAGCTGAATCAGAGCGCCCGGCTTTTTATTACCGAATCCATCCGGGAGGATGCTTTCGACCTCTATGGCTTTATTTCCAAGGAAGAGCAGCGGTGCTTCGAATTGCTGACCAGCGTCACTGGTGTAGGCCCAAAGGCGGCCATCGCCATCCTGTCGGCGGGTCCGCAGAATGTGACCTTGGCGGTGATGACCGGGGATGAAAAGCTGCTGACTGCTGCCCAGGGTGTGGGCAAAAAGCTGGCGCAGCGGATTATTCTGGAGCTGAAGGATAAAATCGGTGGCGGTGCGGTGGAACTGGACTTCTCCGGTCCGGCGGTATCTGCCCCAGTGCAAAGTGGCAATGCCGCAGCTCTGGCCACGGCGGCATTGCAGGAGCTGGGCTATTCCGCTGCGGAGATTTCCGCAGCGCTTAAGGGTGTGGACCCCAATGCCACCACCGAGGATATGGTTCGCTATGCACTGCGTGCCATGGTGATGAAGGGTTAATAATCGGAGGTCATTATGAGCTTAGAATTCTCGCAAGATTTGGATACTCCCCTGGTTTCTCCCACCTATGCCCCCCAGGATGCGGGGGAAATTGGCCTGCGTCCCAAACTGCTGTCCGACTACACCGGGCAGGAGAAGGCGAAGGGAAATTTGTCTGTTTATATTGAGGCGGCGCGCCGCCGCGGGGAGCCTCTGGATCATACCTTGCTTTATGGACCTCCCGGCCTGGGCAAGACCACCCTGGCGGGTGTTATTGCCAATGAAATGGGTGTGAATATTCGGGTTACCTCCGGTCCCGCCATCGAAAAGCCCGGCGATTTGGCGGCGCTGCTGACCAATCTGAACCCCGGCGATATTTTGTTTATCGACGAAATTCACCGTCTGAACCGGGTTGTGGAGGAGATTCTCTACCCGGCTATGGAGGATTTTGCCATCGATATTATTGTAGGCAAGGGTCCCAGCGCCAATTCCATCCGCTTGGATTTGCCTAAGTTTACTCTGGTGGGTGCCACCACCCGGGCGGGGCAGCTTTCTGCGCCTTTGCGTGACCGCTTTGGTGTGTCGTTGCGACTGGAGCTGTATACTCCGGAGGAGCTGGCGCGCATTGTCACCCGCTCTGCCACCATTTTGGGCATGGAAATTGACCCCAAGGGTGCGCTGGAAATTGCGTCCCGAAGCCGGGGCACACCCCGTCTGGCCAATCGCTTTTTGCGGCGGGTGCGGGATTTTGCCATGGTGCTGGGCGATGGTGTGATTACCAAGGAAGCCGCTGATTTGGCGCTGCGCCGGCTGGAGGTGGACAACCTGGGTCTGGATGCCATTGACCGGCGAATGCTGACGGCGATTATCCGCAATTACAACGGCGGTCCGGTGGGGTTGGAAACTCTGGCGGCCACCATCGGAGAGGAAGCGGTAACCCTGGAGGATGTGTATGAGCCCTACCTGATGCAGTTGGGCTTCTTGACCCGGACACCCCGCGGACGCTGCGTTACGGCGCTGGCTTACAATCATCTGCACATTCCTTACGAGGGCCAAACCCAATTTTCGATGGAATAAGGTGTTGTGATAATGCACAAAACCGCAAAAAAGTCAGAAAAGATTTCATAAAGGATTGACAAAAGCGTCTGGAATATGTATAATGCGCCTTGTGGCAAAGCCACAATTATTAACTGACTCCGCGTATTATCCGATCCACAAGAAAGGCTGTCACGGGGCATATCTAACCGAAGAGAGGTAAATTCCAATGTACGAAGACAAGACTTTAGTTTGCAAAGAGTGCGGCAACGAGTTCGTGTTCACCGCCGGTGAGCAGGAGTTCTACGCAGAGCGCGGCTTCCAGAACGAGCCCCAGCGCTGCAAGGCCTGCCGTGACGCTCGCAAGAATGCTACCCGTGGCCCCCGTGAGTTCTTCACCGCTACCTGCGCCCGTTGCGGCGGCGAGGCCAAGGTTCCCTTCGAGCCCAAGTCCGATCGCCCCGTGTTCTGCAGCGAGTGCTTCGCTCAGATGCGTGCTAACGGCTAATAACTGCAAAAAATTCAAGGCTGGAGACTTTCTCCAGCCTTGTTTTTTTTGTTTTTAGCGGTAGCTCTGTGGTGGTAAATGATTGTTTAGCGGTGTAAAAAATAGCACGTCATTGCGAGCCAGCGTAAGCTGGCGTGGCAATCTCCTGACAATAAAACATTATCAGTTCCCTTTAGAGGAGATCGCCACGGGCCTAAAGGCCCTCACGATTACAGACATTTCTGTACGATTTACAGAGCCGTTCGTTACCGAGTGTGCCCAAAGGTGTTCGATTACCGCCTG
>JBGVDR010000041.1:0-38662 GCA_045119455.1 Faecousia sp. | reverse complement strand
AGCGTGGGCCATCAAGACCATAAGGAGGTGCAATCAACATGGCTAAGATCACCGGCAAGTATGAGGTGCTCTACATCATCAACCCCACCCTGGGCGAGGAGGGCATCGCAGCACTGGTTGAAAAGTTCAAGGCAATGGTGGAGGCGGAGGGTACTCTGACCAACATTGACGAGTGGGGCAAGCGTCGTCTGGCTTACCTGGTCAATGACCTGGCCGAGGGCTACTACGTTCTGATGAACTTCGAGTCCAAGCCCGAGTTCCCCGCAGAGCTGGAGCGTGTTATGAAGATCACTGAAGGCGTCATGCGCTGCCTGACCACTGCAGTGGAGGAGTAATTCCATGCTCAACCACATCACCATCATGGGTCGTCTGACCCGTGATCCCGAACTTCGCCGTACCGGCAGCGGTGTCGCCGTTGCCAGTTTCTCCGTAGCTGTCGACCGCGATTTCGGCAGAAACGAGAATGGCGAAAAGGAAACCGATTTCATCGATTGCGTTGCCTGGCGCAATACTGCGGAGTTCGTCTCCAAGTATGCTACCAAGGGCCGCATGGTGGTGGTTTCCGGCCGGCTGCAGATCCGCAGCTGGACTGATAAGGACGGCAACAAGCGTCGTACCGCCGAGGTCGTGGCAGACAATGTCTACTTCGGCGACAGCAGACGGGACAACGAAGGCGGAAACGCTTATGGTGGCAACACCTACGGCGGAAACAGCTACGGTAATAACAACAATTACGGTGGCAATTCCTACGGTTCTCCCGCACCCAGCTACGGTGGCTATTCTGCCCCTGCAAGCGCTCCCGCATCCGATTTTGCGATGCTGGAGGATGACGATGCCCAGCTGCCCTTCTAACTGAACTTTTTCACTAAACTTACAAGGAGGGAAATCCCATGGCTAACGAACAGCGTATGCGTCCCCGCAAGCGCAAGAAGGTTTGTTCCTTCTGCGTCGACAAGGTGACCGCTATCGATTACAAGGACACCGCTAAGCTCCGCCGTTACCTGTCCGAGCGCGGCAAGATTCTGCCCCGCCGTACCACCGGTACCTGCGCCGCTCACCAGCGTGACCTGACCACCGCTATCAAGCGCGCCCGTCAGATCGCTCTGCTGCCCTACGTCGCTGAGTAATTTGATTTTTATTCCCCGGAACATCCGTTCCGGGGAATTTTTTTCGTGCATCCCCATCGTAGGGAAGGGTCAAGTGACCCGCCCCTACGCGCTGACATGTATTTTCCATCAGGGCTTGCATTTTGGCGACGGATATAGTAATCTAGTAGCAAAAAAACGGAGGCTTCACCATGAAAAGAACAGACTACATCAGCTGGGACGAATACTTTATGGGCATCGCCATGCTGGCAGCCAAGCGCAGCAAGGACCCCAATACCCAGGTGGGCGCATGCATCGTGTCCCGGGACAATATCATCATCTCCACCGGCTACAACGGTATGCCCAAGGGCTGCTCCGATGATATTTTCCCCTGGGATCGGGAGGGTGAGCAGACCAAATACCCCTATGTGGTTCATGCGGAGCTGAACGCTATCCTCAATGCCAATGGCCGTGACCTGCGGGGCAGCCGGATTTATGTGGCGCTGTTCCCGTGCAACGAGTGCGCCAAGGCCATCATCCAGAGCGGCGTGGAGGAGGTCATCTACCTGTCCGACAAGTATGCGGACACCATGTTGAATCTGGCCTCCAAGCGGATGCTGGATGCCGCCGGCGTGAAGTATTCCCGGCTGGAGACTGCGGTGGGTTCCATCACGCTGGATTTTGTGCCCACAGAGCTGAAAAAATAATGAAAATCCCGGTTGCCGCAGCAACCGGGATCTTTGTATTTATGGGAGTATCCTGCCAGAAACCGGCAATATGAATTTATCGAAAGAAAATTGTGAATTTTCTTTTCATGCTCTAGCACTGCCGGGAATACTGTGTTATAATGTTTCCAAGTATACAAAATTGGAGAGTTGACTATGCTGGAACTGTTATCCCCGGCCGGGTCCATGGAGGCCCTGAAGGCCGCGGTCCAAAACGGCGCCAACGCCGTATATCTGGGGTGTGGCACCTTCAATGCCAGACAGGGTGCCAAGAATTTCACCCCTCAGACCCTGGTTGAGGCGGTAAAATACTGCCACATCCGGGGTGTTGCGGTACATCTGACCCTGAATACCCTGGTTTCCGACCGGGAGACCGAGGAGCTTTGCGAGCTGATTCGCCATGCGGCGGTCAGCGGTGTGGATGCCTTCATCGTCCAGGATTTGAACGTGGCACGGCTGTGCCGACGGATTGCGCCGGCGGTTCCTGTCCATGGCTCCACTCAGATGACTGTCCATTCCCTCCCCGGTGTGATGCTCTGCGCCGCCTGGGGCATGACCCGTGTGGTGCTGAGTCGGGAACTTTCTGGCGAGGAAATTCGGGAGATTTGTGCCAAATCCCCTATTGAAATCGAAGTTTTTGCCCACGGTGCTTTGTGCATGTGCTACTCCGGCCAGTGCTACCTCTCCGCCGCAATCGGCGGTCGCTCCGGCAATCGGGGACGGTGTGCCCAGCCCTGCCGCCAGACCTACGGCTACAGCCGCTGGGAAAATCGCTACCCCTTGAGCCTGAAGGACAACTGCCTGATCGGCTACCTGAAGGAGCTGGAGGAAATGGGTGTGGCTTCCATTAAGCTGGAGGGTCGCATGAAGCGCCCCGAGTACGTGGCGGCGGTCACCGGCATCTACCGCAAGGCGCTGGACACCGGCGTGGTCACCCGGGAGATGATTGACGAGCTGATGAAGGCGTTTAACCGCCAGGGCTTCACCGATGGCTACTATACTTCCCAGACCGGGCGGGATATGTTCGGTATCCGGGAGGATAAGAAGGAAGATAACGACTGGCTCAAGGCCATGCGCCAGACCTATGAGGGGGTGGAAAATCCCCTGGTTGGGGTGAAATTCACCGGCTCGATCACTGCCGAGGGCTGCAGTCTGACGGTTACTGACGATTTGGGGCATGCGTGCAGTGTCCAGGGCCCCCGCCCGGAGGTGGCGCATCGCCTGCCCCTGAGCGAGGAGCTGTTTGCCGCTCGAATCAGCAAGACCGGCGGCACCCCCTACCGCTGTGACGGTGTGGAGGCAACCATTGAGCCGGGGCTGACCCTGTCCGCTGCGGCCATCAATGCCCTGCGGCGGGATGCGCTGGATCAGCTCACCGCCCAGCGGGCCCGGCGGACCATCCATCGGGTTATGCGCCCCCGCCCCGGTCACCACTATTCCGGCTTCCGGGGTCGCCCGGTGCTGACTGTGCAGGTGACCCGGCGGGAGCAGCTCACGCCCAAGCTGCTGAATATGGAGCCTCGGGTGCTGTATGTGCCCCTGCACGTGCTGGCGGATGACCTGCGGCTGTGCCGCAGTCTGACCCGGCGGGTTCACGTGGCGGCGGTTTTGCCGAGAATTTGCCACGATAGCGAGATGGAGCGCCTGCGCAGCGACCTGCGGGCGGTGCGGGACCAGGGTGTTAAGTCCGCATTGGTGGGCAATTTGGGTCTGATGATTCCCGTGCGGGAGCTGGGGCTGCAAATTCACGGCGATTTTGGCTTGAATCTTTACAATTCCGGCTCGGTGGATGTTGCCAAGGAGCTGGAGCTGGTCAGTGCCGCTTTGAGCTTTGAGATGACCCTGCCCCAGATTCGGGACGTGAGCAAGGCGGTACCCTGCGAAATTTTGGCCTACGGGCGGATGCCCTTGATGGTTACGGAGAACTGTCTGATTCGTGGGCAGTCCGGCGAATGCAGCTGTCGGGTGGGCACCACCCGGCTCATGGACAAAACCGGTGCGGATTTCCCGGTGATTCGGGACGGACGCTCCTGCAGAAGCGTGCTTCTCAACGGCAAAAAGCTCTACTGGCTGGACCGGCTGGAGGATCTGAGCAAGCTGGGTATTTGGGCCACCCGGCTGTACTTTACCACGGAAAATGCCAACGAGGTGGACAGCATTTTGGGTAGCTACACCTCCCCTGCCCCCTTCGATCCCGGCGCTTGCACCCGGGGTCTGTACCTGCGGGGACTGGATTGAGTGGACATTGCCCCCTCAGAGGGGTCCATGCAGAGGGAAGGAAATTTTATGAATTTAATTTTAGCATCCCAATCTCCCCGGCGGAAGGAACTGCTGGGACTTTTGGGGATTGATTTTGAAATCCGGGTGGCGGATATTGACGAAGCTATGGACTCCGCCGCCGACCCCCGGGACGAGGTGGCTCGGGTCAGCCGGCTGAAGGCGCTGGCGGTGCCCCGGCAGGAAGATGACGTGGTGATTGCCGCGGATACCATTGTGGTCTGCCAGGGAAAAATACTGGGCAAGCCCAAAAATGAAGCCGATGCCAAGCAGATGCTGCGTCTGCTTTCCGGGCGGAGCCATCAGGTCATGACCGGCATGACCGTCCTCCGGGGGCAGCTGGAAACCGTGGTCACTGAGGTGACCCAAATCCATTTCCGCCCCCTGAGCGACAAGGAAATCGACCGTTACATTGCCTCCGGCGAGCCCATGGACAAGGCCGGTGCCTACGGCATCCAGGGTGGCGCCGCCCTGTTCTGCCAGAGCATGGAGGGCGACTATTATAATGTAGTGGGACTGCCGGTGTGCCGGCTGAGCCAGATTTTGCGTCAATTGGTCAGCGAATGGAACGACCGATTCTGACAAGCAGATGTGAATCTGACCACTTGGCGGCCGCAGGCCGCATACCTTCCCCCCGGGGAAGCTAAGGCGCCCTGCAGACGCAGTGGTATGGCAATCCCGTAAGGTTTCCGGAATATCCGGGGATTGCTACATCGCCTTGGCTTCTGGCAATGACGAGGAAGATTTAGGAGAGGAGTTCCTTTATGAGACATTTTTTCAGCACCCGAATTCGGGTGATTCTGATTTTGGCGCTGTTGCTTACCGGCATACTGGCGGTGACCAGCAGCGTGACCGGCAAAAACATCCCCAGCATGATGGTGCAGGGTGTGCTGACGCCCTTGCGCTCCGGCGCCAATACGCTGACCCAGCATGCCGAGCAGCTGTACAACTATATGTTCCGCTACGAGGCCCTGGAGGCGGAAAATGAAGCCCTGAAGGCGGAAATCGCTGATATGCGCCAGGATAATATGCTGGCCGACTCCATCAGCCGGGAAAATGACCGGCTGCGGGATCTGCTGGAGCTGAAGCAGAACCATGAGGACTATGTGCTGGTGGACGGCTATGTGATTTCCCGCAACTCCACGGACTGGACCAACTCTCTGACCGTGAACAAGGGCGCCTCCGACGGCATTGAAGTGGGCATGTGCGCCATCACCGCCAACGGCGAGGTGGTGGGCCTGGTCACCGAGGTGGGGCGCAATTATGCGGTGGTGAAGACCATTCTGGACTCCTCCCTGGAAATCAGCGCTACCATTTCCTCCTCCGGCGACAGCGGCATGGTCACCGGCGCCTACACCAGCGGTCTGGACGGACTGCTGCGGATGGACTACATCCCCAGCTCCGCCATTATCCGCAACCGGGATCAGGTTGTGACCTCCGGCTCCACGGTGTATCCCCGAAATTTGCTGCTGGGTCAGATTATTGACGCAGGTCTGGGCGATACCGGCGTGGCCAAATATGCCATCCTCCGCCCCGCCGCCGATATCAATAATCTGGAGCAGATTTTCATTCTGACCGAGTACGAGCAGGGGTAAGCCATGGGCAGACGAAGAAAGAACGAATTTCGCCAGGATACCTTCCGCAAGGACATTCTGGGCAAGCTTTTGCTGACCAAACGCCAGCGGCAGACCTTTCTGCGGTGGTTTCTGTTCGCCACGGTGTGCGTTGTGGCGCTGATTGTCCAGGACGTAATCATGAGCCGGGTGCGGATTTTCGACACCACTACGGATTTGGTTCCCTGCTGTATTTTGGCGGTTTGCATCCTGCAGGGCGGCGAAAGCGGCAGCATTTTCGCCCTGATTGGTGCGCTGATTTTCTATTTTTCCGGCTCGTCCCCGGGCTTAAGCTGCATTCCCCTGATTACGACCCTGGGCATTTTCGCTGCGATTTTCCGGCAGGCCTACCTGCGCCAGGGCTTTTTCACACTGCTGATTTGCCTGGCGTTGACCATGGTGCTCTATGAGCTGGCCACCTTCGGTGTTGGTCTGTTTTTGGAGTACACCATCCCCAGCCGGCTGTCGGCCTTTTGCGTTTCCGGGCTGATGACCCTGGCGGTGGTGCCGCTGATTTATCCCATCCTCATGTCTATCGGTAAAATTGGAGGAGAAACATGGAAAGAATGACCCGAGTTCGGGCCGGCGTGCTGGTTTTTCTGTTCGCGCTGCTGCTGGGCTATTACTGTTTCCGGCTGTATCACGTGCAGGTATTTGAAACCGGCGGCAACCAAGACAATATCACAAAATTCGAGACCCGTACCCGGGTCAAGGCGGCTCGGGGCAACATCATGGACCGCAACGGCAACGTGCTGGTGACCAACCGGGCCAGCTACGATCTGGTAATCAACCACTACGTGCTCACCAGCTCCGACAACCCCAACGCTACGCTGTACCGGCTGGGCAAGCTTTGCCGGGAGCGGGGGCTGGAATATACCGACCACCTGCCCATTACCCTGGATGCCCCCTTTGAAAAGACCTTGGATCTGTGCAGTACCACCTGGCAGAACCATTTTAAGGCCTTCCTGGCCTACCGGGACTATATGGACCCGGACATCCCGGCGGACACCATGATCGAAATGCTCCGCAAGAGCTACGAAATCCCCGAGGAATGGACCGACGAAGAGGCCCGGATGGTGCTGGGTCTGCGCTACGAGCTGAGCCTGCGTAACTGTGTGGGCAGTTTGTCCAACTATGTGCTCCTCAGCGACGTGGACAACGACACCCTGGCGGCGATTTTGGAGCTGAATGTGCCTGGCATGAGCGTGGAGGCCTCCACCGTCCGCCAGTACAACACCCCCTATGCCGCCCACGTTTTGGGCTATGTGGGCGCTATGAGTCCGGAACAGTGGAAGGATTATAAGAAATTGGGCTACTCCATGGATGCTCTGGTGGGTCAGGATGGCTTGGAGAAGGCCTTTGAAAGCTACCTCCATGGCACCGACGGCACCCGGGTGGATGTGGTGACCAAGGACGGCACGCTCATTGAATCCTACTACGAAAAGGTGCCTCAGGCGGGCCAAAATGTGCAGGTCAGCATTGACTTGAACCTGCAATCCGCCGCCGAGGATGCCCTGGCGATTACCATTAAGAACCTCCAGGATCCGGAATTCAACACGGAAGAGGATGGACGGGATGTGGCTGGCGCAGCGGTTGTGGCCATGGATATCAAAACCGGTCAGGTGCTGATTTGCGGCAGCTATCCCACCTATGACCTGTCCACCTTGTTTGAAAACTACGACGAGCTGCTGAAGGCGGACCTGGATCCCATGTTCAACCGGGCGCTGCAGGCCACCTATCCCCCCGGCTCCACCTACAAAATGTCCATGACCATTGCGGGCATCGAAGCTGGCGAAATCTCCATGGATACCACCATTGAGGATAAGGGCGTGTTTACCAAGTACAAGGGCTTCACCGCCAAGTGCCTGCGCTACACCAACTCCGGACGCACCCACGGACACATCGACTGCACCGATGCGCTGAAGGTTTCCTGCAACTATTACTACTATGAGCTGGCAGATCGGCTGAAAATCGCCACCATTGACTCCACCGCCAAGGGCTTGGGCTTGGGCGAATACACCGGCGTGGAGCTCTACGAGAACATCGGTCACCGGGCCAACCCCGAAACCAAGGCCGCCCTCCACACCGGCGACGATGCCCGGTGGTATATGGGCGACCAGATTTTGGGCGGCATTGGTCAGTCCGAGAATCGGTTCACCCCCATGCAGCTGTGCAGCTATATCACCACCATTGTCAACGGCGGCACCCGGTACCAGGCCACCTTCCTGAACCGGGTGGTGAGCTCCGATTACCGCAACGTGGTATTTGAGCAGACCACCAAAATCATGAGCCAGATGCCCATGTCCCAGGAAGCCCGCCTGGCGGTGATGACCGGCATGGAGAAATGCGCCAACGATTCCGGCGGTACGGCGCTGAAGATTTTCCGGGATTATCCCATCCGGGTGGCGGCAAAGACCGGCACCGCCCAGACCGGCGTGACCAATCACTCCGATAACGGCGCCTTCGTGTGCTATGCCCCCGCCGACAATCCCCAGATTGCGGTGGTGGTCTACGGCGAGCGGGCGGGTCACGGCTCTTCCCTGGGCAACGTGGCGAAGGCCGTGCTGGATGCCTACTTCGGTGTGGGCAGCGGCGGCGATACCCTCCCCGGCGAGAACCAAATCAGTTAAAATTATGCACGTCATTGCGAGCCAGCGACAGCTGGCGTGGCAATCCCGTAAACGATTGGAATGTTCGGGGGATTGCCACGGGCCTAACGGCCCTCGCAATGACGTGTTATTTTTACGGGATTTGGCCCAGTCGGTGCGCCGGGTAGATGAGGGAAAAACTGAGTTCCTCGCAGGCGGCGATATACAAATCCAGGGCTTCCTGTTCCGACGGGCTTAATTTTTTCCATATTCGCAAATAGTCCGGCTCCAACTGGGCAACCCTTCGGACGCATTCCTGATAGTTTTCGTCTGTTTTCGCCAACGCAAGGACCTGATTTATCCAGTCATAATCCCAATTTTCCATATATACTCCTCCATTCGTAGATATACAGTATATCCACATACCACATTATACTTCAAAAAGAACATAAAATAAACACACAATATGTTTAATGAGGTGAAAATGATGGCAATTAAAAGTGTATCCATTCGGATTGAGGAAGAAATGCTGGAGAAAATCGGCTTCGTGGCAGATTACGAGGGGCGGAGCGTGAACAGCCACATTCTGGTGCTGATTCGGGACAATATCCGCGCTTTTGAGCAGGTGCATGGCAGTATTTCCGGGCAGATCCCCCCGGATGACAACGTCAAGCCTACCCGGAAGAATGGTTGATAAGCAGTAAGGAGGAGCAACCGCTCCTCCTTTTCTATTTCCTACGGCATTGCCACCCCTTGCCTCCATCTATGAGGGAGATGGCACGGCAAAAGCCGTGACGGAGGGAGTTTGGTTTCGTTTTTTATACACCCCGTCCCCCTCCCGACGAAGGAATTTGGATAGAATATGAAAGAAAATGCCCTCCGGCAGAGCCGGAGGGCATAAAATTTACTTGTCAGCAGGCAATTACAGCTGGGGACCAGCGGCAACCAGAGCCTTGCCGGCATCGTTGCCGGTGTACTTAACGAAGTTCTTGATGAAGCGGCCAGCCAGATCCTCGGCCTTCTTCTCCCACTCGGCGACATCAGCATAGGTGTCGCGGGGATCCAGAATGCCGCTGTCCACGCCGGGCAGAGCGGTGGGAACCTCGAAATCGAAGTAGGGAATCTTCTTGGTCTCGGCGTTCAGGATGTCACCGTTCAGGATGGCGTCGATGATGCCGCGGGTGTCCTTGATGGTGATACGCTTGCCGGTGCCGTTCCAGCCGGTGTTGACCAGGTATGCCTTAGCGCCGTTGGCCTCCATCTTCTTAACCAGCTCCTCACCGTACTTGGTGGGGTGCAGCTCCAGGAAGGCCTGGCCGAAGCAAGCGGAGAAGGTGGGGGTGGGCTCGGTGATGCCACGCTCGGTGCCAGCCAGCTTAGCGGTGAAGCCGGACAGGAAGTAGTACTGAGCCTGCTCGGGGGTCAGGATGGACACGGGAGGCAGCACGCCGAAAGCGTCGGCGGACAGGAAGATGACGTTCTTCGCAGCGGGAGCAGCGGAGACGGGCTTGACGATGTTGTTGATGTGGCTGATGGGGTAGGACACACGGGTGTTCTCAGTCACGGACTTGTCGTCGAAGTCGATGGTGCCGTCGGCAGCCACGGTGACGTTCTCCAGCAGAGCGTTGCGCTTGATGGCATTGTAGATGTCGGGCTCGGAATCCTTGTCCAGACCGATGACCTTAGCATAGCAGCCGCCCTCGAAGTTGAACACGCCGTTGTCGTCCCAGCCGTGCTCGTCGTCGCCGATCAGCAGACGCTTGGGGTCGGTGGACAGGGTGGTCTTGCCGGTGCCGGACAGGCCGAAGAACAGAGCGGTGTTCTCGCCGTTCATGTCGGTGTTGGAGGAGCAGTGCATGGAAGCCATGCCGTTCAGGGGCAGGTAGTAGTTCATCATGGAGAACATACCCTTCTTCATCTCGCCGCCGTACCAGGTGTTCAGGATGACCTGCTCACGGGAGGTGATGTTGAAGGCCACGCAGGTCTCGGAGTTCAGACCCAGCTCCTTGAAGTTCTCAACCTTAGCCTTGGAAGCATTGTAGACGATGAAGTCGGGCTCGAAGTTAGCCAGCTCCTCAGCGGTGGGCTGAATGAACATATTGGTAACGAAGTGAGCCTGCCATGCCACTTCCATGATGAAGCGGACGGCCATACGGGTGTCGGCATTGGCGCCGCAGAAGGCGTCAACGACGTACAGCTTCTTGTTGGACAGCTCGTTCATGGCCAGGTTTTTGACGACGGACCAGGTGCTCTCGCTCATGGGATGGTTGTCGTTCTTGAACTCGTCGGAGGTCCACCACACGGTGTCCTTGGAGTTCTCGTCCATGACGATGAACTTGTCCTTAGGAGAACGGCCGGTGTAGATGCCGGTCATGACGTTGACAGTGCCCAGCTCGGTCAGCTGGCCCTTCTCGTAGCCCTCCAGGGTGGGGTCCATCTCAGCCTGGAACAGATTCTCGTAGGAGGGGTTGTGGATGATCTCGGTGGCGCCGGTGATACCGTACTTGCTCAGATCAATCATAGTAGTTACCTCTTTCATAGTTTGTAGTGATGCACCATTTCGGGCATCCATTCTTTGCGACTTTATCATACACTATCCTTTGTTGAAAATCAATATAGTGTTTTGACCAAAATATGCCCTTGAAAAGGGGGTTTTTATGTGAAATGACGGAAATTTATGCACACCAATGCTTGGGCAATCACAGCCTTGGAAAAGCCCCCGGACGAATGGAGGAAGGGGTTATAATCACAGCAAGCCCCAGGGTGGCGCCATGTCCCCGACTGACGCTCCGTGCAATAATGTGCAATCTGCCCGGTTGGGTCAGGGAATTTCCAGCATAGAGAGCCGTTGGGACAGCCGAAACAGATCCTCATCCGACAGGCAATCGTAATTGACCACCAGGCAATGCCGCTCCGATTCGGGCATCGGGCCGTGATAATACTCACTCAGTGCCCGAATCTGAATTCCCGCCGCCGCAAACCGGGCGGTGAGCGCTTGTTCCGGCTCCTCCGTCGCCACCCGAATCAGAAAATGTAGTCCCGCATCCTGCTCCAAAATGGTGATTTTCTGGGAAATTGGGCTGTTTTCCAGCAAATCCACCAAAAGATTTCGCCGACTTTTGTAGAACTTACGCATGCGGTTGATATGCTTTTCAAAATGCCCCCGGCTCAAAAACCGCTCCAGGGTATACTGCTCGAAGGAGGGCACGGTGCAACTGTAAAAGCCCAGCTGTCGCCGGAACCGCTCCATCAGCGGCGTTGGAAGCACCATGTAGCTGATTCGGATGGAGGGCGCCAGGGTTTTGGAAAAAGTGTTCATGTAAATGACTCGCCCCGCCCGATCCAGGGACTGCATGGCGGGTTTGGGGCGGGAGTCGAAGCGGAACTCCGAGTCGTAATCGTCCTCGATGATCCAGCCGCCCCGGGCCGCCCAGCTCAGCAGCTCCAGCCGCCGGGACACGGGCATGATCTGCCCAGTGGGGAAATGGTGGTTGGGGGAAATGTGCAGTACGTCCGCATCGGCAAGGGAAGCGGGAATCACGCCGTCCCGGTCCATGGGCAGCGTAATGCATTGGGCTCCGCCGGCGGCATAAATCTGCATAATTTTACCGTACCCGGGGTTCTCCACCGCATAGCACTTATCCCGCCCCAGCAGCTGAATCAGCAAATTATAGAGAAAATCCGTGCCTGCGCCAAAACGTTCTCCGGGTCCACCTCCATGCCCCGAAAGGCTGCCAGGTGCCGTGCGATGGCCTGCCGCAGGGCGGGGTGACCCTGGTTGGGCAGGGGGCGCAGCAGCTCCTCGCCGAAATCCAGCATCACCTCCCGCTGGAGCCGGCTCCACGCGGAAAAGGGGAAACGGGCGGAGCCGTTGGCAGTCAAATCCACCACGTCCGGCTCCAGCTGTGCCGGTGCGGGAGGCGCAACCGGGATTGGCGGCGCCTGTATAGGGGTCACCGCCTCCACAAAATAGCCCACCTTTTCCCGGGCGACCAGAAAGCCCTCACTGAGTAGCTGGGCATAGGCTGCCTCCACGGTGATTTTGCTGACCTCCAGATGGGCCGCCAGCGTCCGCTTGGAGGGGAGCTTCTCACCGGGCTGTAGTGCTCCGCTGAGGATATCCGCCCGGATATGGCGGTACAACGATTCGTAAAGGGGTTGCCCGGGGGCTTTTTTTAGGTCGTAGGTCAGCATAGGAAGCCCTCCGGAAACCCAATATTACGGTCGTAAATAATTAGTAAACTACCGTTCTCTACGGAAATCTCAGAACTTCTACCAATAAAATGATTGCTCACGCCCAAGGGGAAACCGGCGCTCAAGGTGCCGCCACTCAGCTCGTACTGGAGCCCCTGGATGGTCACACCGTTGGCGTCGCTGCCCATGCAGAACACGGAAATCAGCCCTTCTGACCTTGCCGGAAAACGGACACAGCCGCCAGAAATCACAGTCGCCAGGCTGGATTTTCCCACAAATATACCCTGGGCGCCCTGATCTGCCAGAAATTGCAGGGTCTGCAAATTGGCAATGGTATGATCCAGCCGGGGACCGTCAAGCCCGCCGTAGATTAGAAATCGGTTGCATCCCAGCGACAGGCCCCGGCGCACTGCCAGCATGGAATCGGTGTCGTCCTTCTCCACCGGGAAGACCTGTGCCCCCTCCGGCGCATAGCCCAGGGAGTCAAAATCCCCCAAAATCACGTCCGGATGGATGCCCAGATGGACGCAATGACGGTAGCCCCCGTCGGCGGCAATCACCAGCCCGTCGCCCACAGGGGCGGCAAGCGTATCAAATTCACCAGCGCAGAATATTACACATGTTTTCAAGGATTTCACCTACCTTACAGCAAATGTCGGAACAATCCTTCGATAATTCGAAGGAAAAAATAACCAACGGACTGCCAGAAACTCATTTCCCCACTGCGGTAGCTCCCACCGGGAACTTGTTGCCCGTCCGGGGTGCGACGCAGGCTCTGCTGCGCCAGATTCTCCACCTGATCCCGAAGCTGAGCGTTCAGCTCCGGGCAGTCAATCAGGAGCATGGTTTCGGTGTCCAGATAAGCCGAGCGCATATCCAGATTGAAAGAGCCCACAATGCTGATATTATCATCAATCAGCAGGGTTTTGGCATGGAGGGAATGGTTCCCGGCATACTCCAGCAGCTCCGCCCCGGTATCCAGGATGTTGCCGCGCTGGTTTTGCAGGTCGGTGCAGCCGAAGGGGTTGGCGCCGGTTTCCGGAGAGTTGGTCAGGATGGTGACCTTGGTGCCGCCGGAAACCAGGGCGGACAGGTCGTTGTACATCTCGTCACCGCAGATTATATAGGGGGTCTGAATCAGCACTTCGTGTCCTTGGCTCATGGACAGAACAAGCTTTTTCCACAGGATGGGTGCCTTATTTTCTGGCTGGATTTCACCGGTGAGCAGGCAAATGCCCTGGGCGGGCATGGTGGAGCCCACCCAATTATCGAATAAAAATGCGTCCGGGAAGCGCCATTTCATGTCCTCGTAGTGAACTTTCATCATGGATTGGGTCAATTTTGTCCGGGCGGAGGGGGAATAGCTTTCGTCGGAGCAGTCCTTCAAGCTCCAAACCCGGTGGAAATAGTCTACCAGTTGCCCGGCGGAGCCCTCCATGGAGCTTCCCACCACCAGAATGTCCCGGTCGATGTTGGGGTCGGCGGAGTAGTTGCCCAGGAACAAATCATTGGTGTTGCGTCCGCCTAGTAGATACATTTTCCGGTCCGCAATCAGGTACTTATCGTGCATCCGGTAGTTCACATCCCATAGTGTCAACAGGTTCAGCTTATTATAAAGCCGCAGTTGGACGTTGGGATGGGCGCTGAGGGCCTGAAGCTCGGCGCTGTCCTTCAATGAACCGGCGCCGTTGTAGCCATCCAGCAAAAGCCGAACCTGCACACCCCGCTCCGCCGCCGCCAGCAGCGCCGCCGTCATGTCCCGGGCACTGTCGCCGGTGCCGAAGCCGAAGGTGGAAAGGATAAGCTCCTCTTGCGCAGCCTCAATGAGCCGGATGCGCCAGATGAGGGCATCCATATTGCCTTCGATACAGGCCACCCGCTCGCCGGAGGCGGTCTGGGGAAGCTCCACGGCTCCGGCCTTGGGGTGGAACGCCGGGGGAATCACCAGGGTGGCTACCAAATATATGATAATGAATAACAGGGCGAAAATGTTGATTTTCACTCGTTTTTTTCTTGAATTTGCCATAAAACACTCCAGAAAAAAGCCAAGCCGGCGCGTCTTGCGCCGGCTTTGGACATTTTTAGTCCTTCTTCAACACATTGCAGAAGTTCAGGACGGACAGAACGATGCCGACGAACAGGTAGACCTCGATGATCCAACCAATGATGCCGGTGAGAATGCCGACGATGGGAATCAGACCCAGCACGAACATAGCAACGCCGGACAGGATCATGCCAACGATGTAAATCAGGATGCTGACCACCAGGCCGTTAACGTCCTTTGCCTTGAAGTTGAAAGAGAAGGGGAAAATCTTCTGAATCATTTCCATGTGCGATACACCTCCTTCGAGTAGAGTTTCCTGTATTATATCACACTATGCGGGAATTTCAAGGATCCAGCGAAAAAAATTCAATTTTCCCCGATTATTTCCTATGCGACCTATGAATTACCTGCAAAAAGTCACAATCGGAAACAGTATGCGGAAATTTTTTGATACCTTTTTATTAACTTATTCCAATGCGTTGAATATTTACAATTTTATGCTATAATCAGTTCGGAAAATGAGAATTTGAAATAGGAGTTGGAATAATGGAAAAAATTAAATAGTTTATCAATAACCTAAATAAAATACAAATCATTCTATATGTAATTTTAATAGTCGCAGATATTTATATATTAGGAAGTATAGATTTTGTAGAACACAAACTGTATGGAATTTTGTTTGTTGTAATGAATGCCTGCTTCATATCATTTATTAAATATGGCGGAAAGAAAAATAAAAAGTGATATATTCCAATTCACTCGAACAGATTAAAAGCAGAGGCATGAGCCTCTGCTTTTTTCTCAGATATCGATTGCTTTCTCCATAAGATAATAGTCATTGCCATACATCTGCGCTTCTCCGACCACAGCAAAGCCTGCTTTTATATATGTCTTATAGGCTGGGAGGTTGGTTTTTACCACAGACAAATGGATAGCCATATGACCGTTTCCACGCAGAATTGACTCAATACTTTGTACCATTTCATAGGATAAGCCATGACCTTGGTAGGCTTTGTCAATCACGACTCTGGCAATTTCTTTGCCATCTGTACATGACCAGCAATCGAAACCATCCAGTTCATTTTCGGGTACAACAGAAATTGCACCGATTACTTTACTGCCATCGGTCATCACATACAGATTCTTTGTTTCTAAATCATGCGCGATTTCTGTCATGGAAGGATAGCTGTCATTCCACACACACAGCGCGCTGCTTTTGGCACTTTCGTAAAGGGAAAGCACCTGCGCAGCATCCTCTTGCGTGGCCAGGCGGAAATTTTGTTTTGTCAAGCAAACGATGGATTCCACATGGGCGCAGCGGGGGAAAAGGTCGGCGGCTTGGGCGCTTTGGAGGGCATAGCCTCGCTGGGTCAGCAGCGCCACATCCCGGGCCAGGGTGGCAGGGTCGCAGGACACATACACGATTCGCCGGGGGGCAAACCGAATCAGCGCCTCGATAGTATCGGCATTCAGACCCTTCCGAGGGGGGTCCACCACTACCACGTCCGCCTTCACACCGTGCTTTTCCAATTCAAGAGCCGCTTGACCTGCGTCGCCACAGAAAAATTCCGCATTTTCGATGCCGTTGCGCCGGGCATTCTCCCGGGCATCCGCCACGGCCTGCTCCACCACCTCCACACCGATGACTTTGCCTGCCGCGGCGGCCATGGCCAGCGTAATGGTGCCCACGCCGCAATAAAGATCCAGCACCGTGTCGGCTTTGGTGATTTGCGCCTGCTCAATGGCGGCCTGATACAGTCGCTGGGCCTGGTGGTGGTTGACCTGGTAAAAAGATCGGGGTGACAGCCGGAATTGCAGACCGCAGAGGGTATCTTCAATCCAGCCCGGCCCGTACAGCGAGATAAATTCGTCGCCCAGAACCACATTGCCCTTTTTTGTGTTCACACTGAGGACTAAGGTGGCGAAACCGGGTATCTTTTTCAGCTCCTCCACCAGCTCGGAGCTGTGGGGATACTGCCGACCATTCACCACCAGGCACACCAGAATCTGCCCGGACACCACGCCCCGGCGGACATAAATGTGCCGCACCAGCCCGGCATGCGCCTTTTCGTCATAGGCAGGAATCCGGAACCGGTTCATGTGGGAGATGACCGAATCCTTCACCTGATCCATTTCCTCCGGCAGAATCAGACACCGGGCATTTTCCACCACGTCATGGGTGCCCGCCCGGAAAAAACCTGCATAAGCCCGACCCTTCCGGCTGGACACCGGGTATTGCGCCTTGTTGCGATATCCCTGGCAGGTGGGTGCCGCCAGGATGGGCATTTGAGTCAGGTTTTGCCCGCCCATGCGGTTTAGGCAGCTTTTGACCCGCTGGGCCTTCAGCCGGGTTTCCTCGTTGTAGTCCATGTGCTGAAAATCACAGCCGCCGCAGAGCTTCGCCACGGGACAAGCCCGGTTAATGCGATGCTCGGACCGCTCCAAAAGCTCCACAATTTTGCCGGAAGCCCAGGTTTTTTGGGCTTTTTCGATGCGAACCCGAACTTTTTCGCCCATAATCGCATTGGGAATAAAAACCGCGCACCCCTCAATCCGGGCCACGCCCTGACCCTCGGAGGTGTAGTCCTCAATTCGAGCGTCGTAAATTTCATTCTTCTTCAGCATAGCATCCTCAATTTCGAGTTATAGCCCCAGTTCCATCATGATGTGCCGGGGGTGCAGGCCCATTTTCTCGTAAAATGCCATGGCACGGTCGTTGCCGCACCACACATTCAGCGCCACGAAGGCACAGCCCCGCTCCTGGGCGAATTTCCGTGCATAGGCAAAGAGCGCCTGCGCCACACCGCCGCCCCGGCGGCTTTCGTCCACGCAGAAATCGTCGATGTACAGCTCCAGCCGATCCGTTTGCGCCGGGTTGCCCCGGTAATCCCGCAGTTGGCAGAAGCAGTAGCCGGTGATGCCCTGTTCTTCCTCCGCTACGAAAATAGGTTTATTTTCATCCTTCAGAAGCTCCAAAAGGGCGGTTTCATCGTATTTTAGGCAGGTTTTCTTAAAAATATCCGGGCGAATCTCGTGGTGCACCTGCCCCACTTGATTCAGCAAATTCAGCAGAGCATCTATGTGCTCCGGCTGCGCCAGCTTAATTTCCATAGTTAATCAGATCCTAACAATTCAAAGCAAAAATCTATACTTTTCTGACAATTCAGACTGTTTTCAATAATAATTTCGCCAGTTCCGTTCTCAAGTAAATCTGCTTCTGCCAACCGCCGACGGGTTTGCAGAGCCGTACCCCGTCCGCCGTCCAGCACGGCGCAATTCTCCCCCAACAGCCGGGAAATGGTGGCTGCGGCGAAGGGGTAATGGGTGCAGCCCAGCACCACTGCATCCAGCTGACCACGATGGGGCGCCAGCAGAGGGGCAAGCAGGGCTTCGGACTCCGGAGAATTGGCCTTGCCGGCTTCCACCAGCTCCACCAAGCCTGCCGCCGGCAGCTTGACCACCGTGCATGCTTCGGCGCATCGGGTCATGAGCCGGGCAAATTTGCCCTCCCGCAGGGTGGCAGGTGTTGCCATGACGCCAATTTTTCCTCCGGGCCATCGGTCTGTGGCCATTTTCAGCGCCGGTTCGATGCCGATGATGATGGTTTCCGGGTGGCGCAGGCGCAAATCCTTGATGGCGGCAGCGGTGGCGGTGTTACAGGCCAGCACCAGCGCCTTAATTCCGCGGGACATGAGCTTTTCTGCGGCGGCAATGGTCAAATCCCGGATTTCCTCCGTGGGACGGGTGCCGTAGGGCGCATTGGCGGAGTCGCCGAAGTACAAAAACCGCTCCCCGGGCAGCGCCCGGCGCAGATGCCGCAGGACGCTGATGCCGCCTACGCCGGAATCGAATACCGCAATATAATCATTTTTCGAGGCCATGAAATCACCCGCTTTTGTGGCTTTTTTCTTATTGTAGCAAAAAAATGGGGAAGTTGCAATCGTTTACGCAAAAGTCAGTCCATCCGATACAGTCTTCGGCCGTTTTCGGCGGTGATGCGCTCCACTTCTTTCAGGCTGAGTCCGCGGATTTCTGCCAGGCGCTCCGCCATGCGGTAGAGCTTGCCGGGGTCGTTGCGCTTGCCACGGAAGGGTTCCGGTGCCATATAGGGGCAGTCGGTTTCCAGCACCAGCCGCTCCAGGGGAATGTTCGCCGCCACTTCTACCGCCTTCCGGGCGTTTTTAAAGGTCAGCACCCCGGTAAAGCCGATGTACCAGCCCAGGTCAATCAGCTCCCGGGCCATCTCCAGCGAGCCGGAGTAGCAGTGGAACACGCCTTTTACCGTGGGAAATTCCTTCACAACAGACATTCCGTCAGCGTGTGCATCCCGCTCGTGGATAATCACCGGCAAATCCAGCTCCGCCGCCAGGGACATTTGGGAACGGAAGGCTTGCAGTTGAATTTCCCGGGGGATGTCCTCATAGTGATAGTCCAGACCAATTTCACCGATGGCACGAATCTTGGGGTTAAGTTTACATAACGTCCGATATTCCTCCAGCACCTGGGCATTGACCTCGTCGGCGGCATCCGGATGGGAGCCCACGGCGGCATAGATGTGGGGGTATTGTTTGGACAGGGTGTCGGCATTGCGGGAGGATTCCAGACTGCAGCCCGGATTCATCACCAGCATATCGAGGGACTCAATCAATTCCGCCCGGTCTGCGTCAAAGGCCCGGTCGTCCAGATGGGCATGGGTGTCAAAAAGCATGGGAGGTCCTCCTGTTGATGAGGTAAGTGATTCTATCTCTTGCAGGGCGGGGGTTGCTCCCGCCCGACGGCATCTTCATTATTTACAACTGCCACCAGGCAGCCGTCGATTTCGGTGACCCGGGGGTCATTGAGGGAAAAATTCGTCTGGTTGGGGTAGCCCCGGATGCCCTTGCCGGTGCACTTTGCCTCCGCCTCTTTTAGCACCCAAAAGGTCAGCAGGGCACGGTTTTTGTCCTCCGCCGCCCGGTACTGAGCCAGCTCCCCGGGGGAGAGAATTTTCTCCGCCAGACCGGGCTTTACCGCCCGGGTCAGCTCCTCGGCATCGATGCCCACAGGGCTGTCTGCCAGAACGCAGAAGGCATGCTCCCGGGTGTGGGTGATGGAAAAGTGAACATTTCCATGGGCAAAATAAGGCTTCCCACCGGATTCTACCAGAATTTCCGGCATTTCCTCGCTCAATTGGCTGCGGTAAAGCCGGGCGAGGAGTTCCCGCCCGGCTTCATGCCCGGTTCGCCCGTTCAGGGGCTCGCCGATCAGTTTATTCATCCGCGTCCACCACGTTGGCGGTCTTGGGCTGACGCAGCTTCCGAACCGCCAGGGTGCGGAAAATCAGGTTGCTCAGACCGCAGGCCACCAGGAAGCCGCCCAGCAGCAGCATGACCCAGCCCCGGACGATGGTGTGTGCAAAAATCATCAGCAGACCCAGAACCAGCAGAGCGCCCATAAGAATCAGACTGGGGAGGGAATTGTAGCCCAGCTTCTTCAGCTTGAAGGCCTCAATCATATTGCCGCCGCTCTGCAGCACCAGATAGATGCCCATGGCCAGGAAAACAATCTGCTCCAGCAGGTCCCCACGAATCAGCACGAAAATACCGAAGGCTGCCAGACCCACGCTCAGCAGAACCTGACCATAGCCCATGACAGGCCAGCTCAGAATGCAGGTGCCCAGACCAATCACGCCGGCGCCAATCAGCACCCAGCCCAGGATGGTGGTGAGCAGGTGGCTGCCGAAATCCGGCTTGAACAGCAGCAAAATGCCCAGACCCAGCATCAGCACGGAGCTCAGCAGTGCCTTGCCCACGCCGGAGCGCTGGTTTTCTTCTTTTACGCGATTATGCTCTTTTTCAAGGACTTTTTCTGTTTTTGCCATGATTTTACCCTCCTAAAGTTATGTTTCTATCCGCAGGGACCATGCCCCAAAACGACATTATTCCTGATTTCTCTTCTTCATCAGTTCCCGCATACGGATGCCGTGATCGAGCACGCGCTTGCGGATACGCAGGCTCTTGGGGGTGCATTCCAGCAGCTCGTCGTCCGCCAGGAACTCCAGGCACTGCTCCAGGCTGAACACCCGGGGGGTGATCAGGCGGATGGCATCGTCGGAGCCGGAGGCACGCATATTGGTCAGCTGCTTGCGCTTGCAGACGTTGACGGTCATATCCTCGTTACGGCTGCAGATGCCCACCACCATGCCCGCATACACCGGGGTGCCGGGTCCGATGAACAGAGCGCCACGCTCCTGGGCGGCACCCAGACCGTAGGCCACGGCCTCGCCGCTTTCGTGGGCAATCAGACTGCCCACCAGACGGCGCTCAATCTCACCCTTCATGGGGGCGTAGCTGTCCAGCACGCTGGACATGATGCCTTCGCCCTTGGTGTCGGTCAAAAATTCGCTGCGGTAGCCGAACAAACCACGGCTGGGCACCTTGAACTCCAGGCGGTAGTGGCTGCCCATGGGGGTCATGCCCAGCAAATCGCCCTTGCGGCGGCCCATTTTCTCGATGACGGAGCCCATGCACTCCTCGGGCACGTCGGCGACCATCCGTTCGATGGGCTCGCAGAGCTTGCCGTCGATTTCCTTGGTCAACACCCGGGGGGTGGAAACGGAGAATTCGTAGCCCTCCCGGCGCATGGTCTCCATCAGAATGGACAGGTGCATTTCGCCACGACCGGCCACATTAAAGGCATCGGTGCTGGCCTCGGTGACGTGCAGGGAAACGTCCTTCAAAAGCTCCTTCTCCAACCGATCCCGGAGGTTTCGGGAGGTGACGAACTTACCCTCTTTGCCGGCGAAGGGGGAATCGTTGACGGCGAAGGTCATTTCAATGGTGGGGTCGGAGATTTTTACAAAGGGCAGGGGCTCGACGGCATCGGGGGCGCAGAGGGTGCGACCGATGGTGATGTCTGCCATGCCGGAAAGGGCCACGATTTCGCCGGCGGAAGCCTCCTGGATGGGGGCTTTGCCCAGACCGTCGAAGGCATAGAGCGCCACGACCTTGCCCTTTTGCTTCATTTCGGGGTTGTGGTAGTCGCAAATGGTCACTTCCTGATTGACCTTGATGGTGCCGCGCTCGATGCGACCCACGGCGATGCGACCCACGTACTCATTATAATCAATGGAGCTGACCAGCAGCTGCAGGGGAGCCTGCTCGTCGCCCTGGGGAGCGGGGATATAGTTCACGATGGTTTCAAACAGGGGGGTCAGGTCGGTGCCAACCTCGTCGGGGCCGTAGGCGGCAGTGCCCTGCCGACCGGAGCAGAAGACGGTGGGGGAATTGAACTGCTCGTCGGTGGCGTCCAGATCCAGCAACAGCTCCAGAACCTCGTCCATGACCTCCTGAATGCGGGCATCGGGCTTGTCAATCTTGTTCACCGCCACGATGACCTTGTGACCCAGCTCCAGCGCCTTCTGCAGCACGAAGCGGGTCTGGGGCATGGGACCCTCGGCGGCGTCCACCAGAAGGATGACGCCGTTGACCATTTTGAGGATACGCTCCACTTCGCCGCCAAAGTCGGCGTGGCCGGGGGTGTCCACGATGTTAATCTTGTAATCTTTATAACGAACGGAGGTGTTCTTCGCCAGAATGGTGATGCCACGCTCCCGCTCCAGGTCGCCGGAGTCCATGACCCGGTCCTGGGTTACCTGGTTTTCGCGGTAAATGCCGCCCTGCTTGAGCATTTCGTCGACGAGGGTGGTCTTGCCGTGGTCGACGTGGGCGATGATTGCAATATTGCGGATATTCTCCTGAGATGCCATATTCGGAATGCTCCTTAAATTCATTTCTTCTCAACATAGAAATATACCACATTACCAAAAAAAGCGCAATAGTTTTGTGAAAAAATACCTTAAAAACTGCAAAAGAATCGCCGGTCTTGCGAAACCACTTGCAATCTGCTGCATGATGCAAGCCCCCTGGCAATGACATGCATAAAAATCCTGCTTTTACGAAAAATTCAAAAATTGGGGGCAGACAAGCGGACAAATCTGTGATATAATATTATAGAATATACCTACTAAGAAGGAGGCGCATCCTTTTGAAATATTGGCGCGGATATTTGGTTGCCGCCATCATTGGTCTGATTACCTGGGGTCTGCTCCAGCTGGGTCAGCGGTTCACCAAGTTGGTGGACATGGTTTACCCCTATCTGTCCCGCACCATCCAGAGCTTTTTGTCGGGATGGTCCGGCGGTGTGGATTTTCTGGTGTGGCAGCTGGCGGTGGTGCTGATTATTCTGCTGGTGCTGGCGACCATCGTTTTGATGATTATCTTCCGGTGGAATTTCTTTCAGTGGCTGGGCTGGATTTTGGCCGGCGCATCTATGATTTGGTTCCTGCACACCGGTATTTATGGTCTGAACTACCATGCCGGCCCTCTGGCCGATGACATTCGGCTGGTGATGAGCGATTATTCTCTGGATGAGTTGGAGGAAGCCACCATCTACTACCAGGAGCGTGCCAATGCCCTGGCGGCGGAGCTGCCCCGGGATGGGGCGGGAAATCCCATTTTCTCCGATTTTGACACCCTGGCGCAGCAGGCCGGCGATGGTTTCAAGGTGCTCACCTCCGAAAAATACACGTATTCCATCTTCGCCGGCGACCTGAGCCCGGTGAAAAAGCTGGGTTGGGCGGATATGTACACCTCCATGGGCATCACCGGCGTGACGATGCCCATCACCGGCGAGGCTGCGGTGAATCCCCAGATTCCTGCCGTGAGCCTGCCCTTTACCATGTGCCACGAGATGGCCCATCGGATGTGCATCGCCATCGAGGCCGATGCCAATTTTGCCGCCTATCTGGCGTGCAGCGAAAACGAGAGCGTGGAATTCCAGTATTCCGCCTACTTCATGGCCTACCGCTACTGCTATAGTGCGCTTGCCTCCCTGAGTTCCAAGTCCGCCGCCACTGCCACCGCCCGGATTGGCACCGCCGAAAACGAATATTTGCGCCAGGATATGGCAGAATATAACCGGTTTTTTAATGAAAACATGAAAGATAGTAATACAAAAATTGGTGACTGGCTCAACGATACCTACATCAAGGTCAGCGGCGACGGTGACGGCATTCGCTCTTACGGGCGGGTCAGCGACCTGCTGGTTTGCTGGCATCTGCAGACTGTGGTGCTGCCGGATCAGAAGGACGAGGCGCAGTCCAATTTTGACCCCTACGATGAAGATCAGGTAGATTTGAGCGGCATCGTAGGTGCCCTGCCTAAGCAGACTGCGGGGGTGGCCGGATGATGTACCGCACCTTGACCGCCGGGCTTCCGGAGCTGGGGCTGACCATCAGCGAGGAAAAATGCCGCACTTTGTGTGATTTCGGCAATGCGGTGGTGGAGCAAAACAAGGTTATGAACCTCACCGCCATCACCGAGCCGGACCAGGTGGCGAAGCTTCACCTGCTGGACAGCCTTTCGGTGCTTACCGCTGAAAATCTCAACGGAAAACGGTTGATTGACGTGGGCTGTGGTGCCGGATTCCCCGGTGTACCCTTGAAAATTGCATGCCCGGAGCTGGAGCTGACGCTGCTGGACTCCCTGGGCAAGCGGATGACTTGGCTGGGTCAGATTCTACCTCAATTGGGCGTGGAGGCGGAGACCGTTACCGCCCGGGCGGAGGAATTCGCTGAAAAGCGCCGGGAACAGTACGATTTCGCCACTAGCCGGGCTGTGGCCCGGTTGAATATCCTGCTGGAACTGACTGCTCCTTTCGTTAAGGTTGGCGGTGCGGTATTGGCCATGAAGGGCAGCGCCGCCCGGGAGGAACTGGCGGAGTCCCAAAATGCCATCGCGAAACTGGGCTTGAAGCTGGAAGAAGTGAAGGACTTCCCTATCGACGGTACCAACCACTCGGTGATTGTGCTGCGGAAGGTGAGGCCCACCCCGGCTCAGTATCCCCGCCGCTATGCAAAAATTAAACAATCTCCCCTATAAAAACATCCCCTCGGACGAAAACCGAGGGGATGTTCACATTTTTAGCGTTTGTTACCCAGGAAGAAAATTGCTAAAGTGCCGGGGCCGGAGTGGGAGCCAATCACCGCGCCGGTGTAGCCGATGAAGACCTCCTTGGTGCCGTATTTCTCCTTCAGCAGCTGCTCCAGATACTTGGCATCATCAATGCAGTCGCCGTGGCAAATCGTAATCAGGTCGTTCTTGCCCGGCAGACCCAGCTGACCTACCTTGTTGGCCAGAGCCTCGATGGAAGCCTTGCGGCCCCGAACCTTCGCCACATTAATCAGATGACCCTCTTCGTCCACGTGAAGCACGGGCTTGATTTTCAGCATAGTGCCCACCAGAGCTGTGGCGGCGCTGACACGGCCACCCCGCTTCAGGTACATCAGGTCATCCACGGTGAACCACTGGCACAGATTGCCCTTATTCTCATCCACCCACTGGGTAAGCTGATCCAAATCCAGCCCCTCATCCCGCTTTTGGCAGGCGTACATCACCAGCAATCCCTGACCAAGGGAAGCGCAGAGGGTATCCACCACGTTGATTTTCCGGTCGGGATACTGCTCCGCCAGTTCGTTGGCGGCAATAACGGCGGACTGATAGGTGGTGCTCAGACCGGAGGAGAAGGTCAGAACCAGAGCGTCCTTGCCTTCCTTCAACACAGGCTCGATGACGGAGGTCCAGCCTTCGGGATTGACGGCGGAGGTGGAAGCAGATTCACCGGCACGCAGACCGTCGTAAACTTCCTTGATTTCGTCGGTGACTGCATCCAGCCGGCTCTCGCCCCGGAACAGCAGGTTCAGCGGAATGACACGGATATTCAGCTCGCTGATTTTCTCGGCGGGCAAATCACAGCAGGAATCGGTGATAATCTGATAGTTCATCGGAATTCTCCTTCAAAAATACTGGACTTCACATCCCGGTTGGGATATAATAGGTAAAAACATTGCCCTGTTATTCTATCTGATGGGGCTGAAAATGTCACCCGTTTTGTTGTAGGATCTCAAAAATCGCCCCTACCGCCGGTAGAATTCCACTCTACTGCCGGTAGAGTGGGTAGTTTTCCGAACTTTTGGAGGCAATAAATATGACGAATTCCACCGAAACCGCCAAAAGGTCCGCATCCGGTCGTAGAGCCGGTTTTGTGGGTATTTTGGCAAATATTTTTCTGTGCGCCGGTAAGCTGGCAGTGGGCACGCTCTCCGGGTCGGTGTCTATTACTGCCGACGGTCTGAACAATTTGACCGATGCCAGCAGCTCGGTGGTGACCCTGCTGGGATTCAAGCTGGCGGAAAAGCCTGCCGATGAGGACCATCCCTACGGTCACGCCCGGTTTGAGTACCTGTCCGCTCTGGCGGTGGCGGTGCTGATGCTGTTCATCGGCTTTGAATTGGCGAAGTCCTCGGTGCAGAAAATTTTCCGGCCTGAGAGTGTTGAATTTGGCTGGATTACGGCGGCGGTGCTCTTGGGCTCCATGGCGGTGAAGCTATGGCTGAGCCTTTACAATCTCCGGCTCGGACGGAAAATCGAGTCTGACACGCTGCTGGCCACGGCGGCGGACAGCCGAAACGATGTCATTGCCACCGGCGCAGTGCTGACCAGCGGGCTGCTGGAGCATTTCACAGGCTGGCAGGTGGATGGCTATGTGGGCGCCCTGGTAGCGGTGTTCATTTTGTTCAGCGGTATTTCCATGGCGAAGGACACCATTAGTCCCCTGCTTGGCGAGGGTGCGACTCCGGAACTGCGGGAGCAGATTCTCGACCAAATTCGCTCCGAGCCCCTGGTTCTGGGTCACCACGATTTGATGGTGCACGACTACGGTCCCGGTCGCCGGTTCGCCAGCGTCCATGTGGAGATGGACCGGCGGGAAGACCCCTTGCATTGCCACGAAATTATTGACAATCTGGAGCGGGAATGTCTGGACAGTCACGGAATTCATCTGGTGATTCATTACGATCCAATCATTACCGATGATCCAGAGTTGGACCGGCTTTGCCACATTATCAATCAGCAATTGACGGAATTCGACAGCCGCTTACTGACCCACGATTTTCGCATGGTGGAGGGTCAAGGGCATACAAATTTGATTTTTGACATTGCCCTGCCCTCGGATTTATCCGGAAAAGAGCGGGAAATTCGACAATTGCTCAATCATTCCTTGATAAATGATAAGAAAAAGTATTACACGGTAATCACCTTCGATCCGGAGGTTTTCAACCGCTGACGAACACAAAGGAGTACACGATGAACCAGAATTCGGCGCCTGTGGGGCGTTTTGCCCCTACGCCCTCCGGGCGCATGCACCTTGGAAACGTATTCGCGGCGCTGGTGGCATGGCTTTCTGTCCGTAGCCGGGGTGGATTGCTGGTGCTTCGTATGGAGGATTTGGACACCCAGCGCACCAGCGAGGAATTTGCCCGGATTTTGCGGGAGGATATGCGCTGGCTGGGACTGGATTGGGATTTGGAAACTGCGCCCCAGAGTCAGCGAAGCGCTGTTTATGACCAATATTTCGAAAAATTGCGGGATTTGGGGCTGATTTACCCCTGTTATTGCACCCGTAGTCAGCTACATAATGTGAATGCGCCCCATCTGTCCGACGGTACTTACGTCTATGCAGGCACTTGCCGGAATCTAAAGAATCCGCCAAACCGGGCACCGGCCTGGCGGGTGATGGTTCCACAGCGGAGTTACCGTGTGGAGGATTTGTGCCAAGGAACGTTTGTTCAAGATTTGTCGGTCGATTGCGGAGATTTTGTGGTTCGTCGGGCGGATGGATGTTATGTCTACCAATTGGCGGTGACTGTGGACGACGGTGAGGCCGGAGTCACCGAGGTGGTACGGGGCATGGATTTATTGGGCTCCGCCCCCCGGCAGATGTACCTGCAGGATCTGTTCGGGTTTGCTCATCCTACTTACGGGCATGTTCCTATGCTTTTGGCGCCGGATGGACGACGACTCAGCAAGCGGGACATGGATTTGGATCTGGGGCAACTGCGGTTGCACCATCAGCCGGAGCAAATCATTGGATGGCTGGCACATGCCGCCGGGCTGATTGACCGGAATGCGCCCATTTCTGCCAAGGAGTTGGCAGCGGAGTTTGCTTGGGAGAAATTATCCGGCGAGGCGATTTATTTGAATGCTGGAGAATTGAAATAGTCGACAAAAATCAAAAAAGCCGGGAGAGCAAAGGCTCTCCCGGTTCTTTTATAGGGGGTTATTTTTGATTTTTCAGCAGGTCGCGGATTTCGCCCAGCAGGACTTCCTCGTTGCTGGGAGCAGGAGGTGCGGGGGGCTCGGCGGGAGCGGCGGGTTCTTCTTCCTTCTTCTTGCCGATTTCGGACAGCTTGTTCAGACCCTTAACCAGCATGAACACCACGAAGGCCAGGATGATGAAGTTGATAACGGCGGACAGGAAATTACCCCAGGTCAGGTAGTTGATGACTTCCTCCTGACCGATGATGTTGCCGGCTTCATCCAGCACATCGGTGTAGGTGGGCTCCACCCAGGGAGCGCGGGGCAGAGCCAGCTTCATCTCAGCGAAGTCGGTGCCGCCCAGGAAAATGTTGACGATGGGCATAATGATATCGTTGGTCAGGCTCTTGGTAATGGTGCCGAAGGCAGTACCGATGATGGTACCAACAGCCAGAGCCATAGCGTTGCCCTTAATGGCGAATTCCTTAAATTCCTGCCACAGGGACTTCTTGCCGTTTTTCTTGCTCATAGAAGTATGTTCCTTTCTTTCTTTTATATAGGATATGGGGCATTTCTACCCCATATTCTTTACTTTTTCTCGATGACCTCGATGCCGCCCAGGTACTTTCGGAGGCACTCGGGCACCACGATGGAGCCATCGGCACGCTGATTCTGCTCCACCATGGCCGGGAAGATGCGGGAGGTGGCCAGACCGGAGCCGTTCAGGGTGTGCAGGAACTCGGGCTTGCCGGTTGCCTCCCGACGGAAACGAATGTTGCCGCGGCGAGCCTGGTAATCACGGGCATTGGACACGGAGGAAACCTCCTTATAGCCGTTCATGGAGGGAATCTGAATCTCAATATCGTAGGTGCGGGCCATGGAGGCGGAGCAGTCGCCGGCGGCCAGCTTCACGGTACGGAAGTGGAAGCCCAGACCCTTTACCAGCTCCTCAGCCTTGCGGACCAGCTCGTCGAATGCGGCATCGGAATCCTCGGGCTTGCAGAACTGGAACATCTCCACCTTATTAAACTGGTGGCCGCGGACCATGCCGCGCTCGTCGGCACGGTGAGAACCGGCCTCCCGGCGGAAGCAGGGGGTGTAGGCGAAGAGTTTCTTGGGAAGATCTGCCTCGGAGAGAATTTCGTCCCGGTAAATGGAGCAAAGTGCGGCCTCAGCGGTGGGCAGCATGTAGTGTGTGCGGTCGTCGGTGGGGTTGGCAATCTTGTAGACCTCGTCAGCAAACTTCGGGAACTGACCGGCGGTCTCACCGCACTGGTACTCCAGCATGTGGGGAGGCAGGATGAAATCGTAGCCGTCAGCGATGTGGGTGTCAATAAAGTAGTTCAGCAGGGCCCACTCCAGACGGGCACCCATACCGGAGTACATCCAGTTGCCGGCGCCGGCAAGCTTAACGCCACGCTCGTAGTCAATCAGACCCAGACCGCAGCACAAATCCACATGGTGCTTGGGCTCGAAATCGAACTGATGGGGCTCACCGAAGTAGCGCAGGGGCTGGTTGTTCTCCTTGCCGCCGGGGAGCAGGTCGGGGTCGGGCAGGTTGGGCAGGCTCAGCATGGCAACCCGGTACTCGGCGCTCAAATCCTTCAGCTGAATGGCCTCGTCAGCGATAGCAGCATCCAAAGCAATGGAGGCCTGCTTGTTGCCTTCGATGACGGCGTCGATGTCGGCGGTGGACTTACCCTGCTTCTCAGCGGCCTTCTTCTGACCGAACAGCTTGCCGTTTTCTTTGGCCAGCTTGTTCTTTTCGGCGGTTTTGCCTTCGGTGGAGGTTTTCAGACTACGAATCTGAACGTCCAGCTCCAGAATCCGGTCGATGGTAGCGTCGCAATCCACTTCCTTGGCGTGGAGGGCAGCTTTGACCGCTGCGGGATCTTCCTTAATTCTACGAATGTCTAACATGTTATTCTCTCCTTGAGATTGGTTTATTTTTTGATTTGCATCAGGGCGTCCAGCAACAGTTGCAGATCGTCCTGACCGTAAAATTCCAGTTCAAAGCGCCCTTTGCGCTTGCCGTTGACGATTTTGACACCACGACCCAGGTGCTTGGACAGGGACTTTTCACACTCGGCCACATAATCCACTGCCAGCGTGATTTCCTTTTGGGGAGCGGGCTCTCGGGTCATGTTTTTACACAGCAGCTCCGCCTGGCGGACGGAAAGTCCCAGTGCACAAATCTTCTGGGCGGCTTCCATCTGCTTTTTCTCGGATTTTAGAGTTAAAATCGCCCGGGCATGACCGGCAGTCAGCTCGCCGGTACGGAGTTTTTCCAAAACACTAGGGCAAAGACCCAGCAACCGCAGGGCATTTGCAACTGCGGGACGGGATTTGCCCACCTGGGTAGCGGCCTCTTCTTGGGTCAGGCCATAGTCCTGAATCAGACTTTGGTAGCCCAGGGCTTCTTCCACCGGATTCAGGTCCTGCCGCTGGAGATTTTCAATCAGCGCCAGCTCCATGGCTTTTTTGTCGTCCGCTTCAATGATTACAGCCGGAACTTCGTTGAGCTTGGCAATCCGGGCTGCACGCCACCGCCGCTCACCGGCAATGATTTGATAGTAGCCGTTGTTCAACTCCCGCACCGTCAGCGGCTGCAGAATTCCGTGGATGGCGATGGATTCTGCCAGAGATTGCAGCTCCTCCTCGTCAAAATCTTGACGGGGCTGGTCGCGGTTGGGCTCTACCTTATAAATAGGCAACAGCTGATAGGGGCTTTTTTCTGCGGGCTCTTCATTGAAGTCCCCAAGCAGTGCGCCCAAACCCTTGCCTAAGCCTTTGGGGGATGCCATGTGATCATTCCTTTCTAAAAATCATCAAAGCTTCGCTTTAAATTCCTCTGCCATGGCCTTGTAGGCCTGGGCACCGCGGCTTGATTTGTCGTAAGCCGTTACGGGAATGCCGTGGCTGGGAGCCTCGGCAAGGCGAATATTTCGGGGAATAACGGTGGAAAATACCTTTCCGGGGAAGTGACGGCGCACTTCCTCCGCCACTTGGGCGCAGAAATTGGTGCGGCCATCGTACATGGTCAGCGCAACAGCGAAAATCTCCAACCGGGGATTGATTCGCCGCTTGACCATCCGCAGGGTGCTCATCAAATCCGACAGACCTTCCAGCGCAAAATATTCGCACTGCACCGGAACCAGAATGCTGTCAGCGGCGCAAAGACCATTGAGTGTCAGCATTTCCAGCGAGGGCGGGCAGTCGATAAAAATAACATCGTAATCGTTTTTGACCGATTCCAGGGACTTTTCCAGCTGATGCTCACGATGCTCGGCGGTAATCAGCTCCACAGCCGCACCGGCCAGCTCCGCAGAAGAGGGCAGCACATCACCGAAGGGGGTGGAAACCACCGCATCCTTCACCGCCACATCGTTGATAATCACATCGTAAACGGAGTGCTTAACCTTATGCTTGTCCACACCAAGACCGGAAGTGGCATTGGCTTGGGGGTCAAAGTCGCACAGCAGCACCCGTAGTCCCAGGTCATGAAGCGCTGCCGCCAAGTTGACGGCGGTCGTGGTTTTGCCTACACCGCCTTTTTGATTTACGACGGCAATGGTTCTACCCATGTTCCGCCTCCTTATCGAGAATCGTGTTTCACGTGAAACATTTTACAGAGCGGGTGTTTCACGTGAAACATTCCACTCGTAAACATTGGCAGCCTCGGTGCTGTAATTCTGCCCGTGCTGTCGGTTATTGTCGCATTCCTCCAGCTTGTTCAGCAGGATGGAGGTGGTGATGCCAAAAGCCAGCGCAATGGTAATCACCGCAATGCTCAGCCAAAGGATGACCTTCCGCAAGGTGTTGATTTGCTCTTCGGGCTTGCGGGCCTTCCGGGAGGGAACCCGGCGGGGTTGGACCGTGGTACTCCGGTTTGGCAAAATCACCGGCGTTCCGGGTTGTACGGGGTATTTGGCCATATCCGCCAGACATTCCTTGCAGAACACCTGACCCAACGCCACGTCCCGACCGCATTTCATGCAATTCATCCGCCGCACCTCCGTTTGTTTTGGTTATTGTACTATATTTTTCTGATTTCGTAAAGGGGTTACCGGAAAAATTATGCCCGCATACATTATAATATAATAAAGCTTTTGCTTTACTTTTTTGTGCGAATCTGATACCATGTGGTAAAAGAGTGGCAGGAGGTGCCAATGTGGAACATTATTTTCAGATGAATATGGACAAGCGGGATATCGATGCCATTTCCAATCTGGGTCTGGCCCATATCGGCGATGGTGTTTTTGAGGTGCTGTGCCGTGCGTATTTGTGCGCCAAGGGCGGCAAAAACGTGGCCCAGCTCCATCGGGATACGGTGGCCATGGTCAAGGCTCCTGCACAGGCGGCCTTCGTGGAGAAATTGCTTCCCAGCCTGACCGAGGAGGAGCTGGCCTACTACCGCAGGGGTAAGAATTCCCACGTCCATGCGGTGCCCAAGGGCGCAACCCCTGCCCAGTATGCCAAGGCCACCGGGTTGGAGGCTTTGTTGGGCGCATTGTATTTGTCCGGTCAGACGGATCGGATCAACGAGCTGTTCCACCTGATGTTGGCGGAATAATAGGAGGAAATTATGGCATTTGATGCTGTATATTTGTCGGCGGTGCTGGAGGAGATTCGGCTCATGGGCGAGAGCCGGGTGGAGAAGATTCATCAGCCCAGCCGGGACACGGTGATCCTGCACCTGCGGGGTCGGGATGGGCGGGCGAAGCTGTTGATTAATCCCAATCCGGCGGCGCCCCGCCTCCATCTGACCACCGCAAATCCGGAAAATCCCCCGGAGCCCCCCATGTTTTGTATGCTTTTGCGGAAGCATCTGTCCGGCGCCCGGCTCACTGCGGTGACACAGCCGCCCATGGAGCGTATGGCGGTGTTTACCTTTGACTGCATCGATGAGTTAGGCGATGCGGTGCAGAAGCAACTGGTGGCGGAACTGATGGGGCGTACCTGCAACCTGTATTTACTGGGGACGGACGGGCGAATTATTGACTGCCTGCGACGGATTGGTCTGGATGAAACCACCAAGCGCCCCGCCTTGCCGGGACTGCATTACCAGTATCCTGACCTGGTGGAAAAGGCGAATCCTGCCGAACTATCCCAGGAGGAATGGCTCAAATTACTGAAATCCCCGGGAGCAGATTTGCTTTCTGATCGACTGATGGATACCCTGGGCGGACTGTCGCCACTGGTCTGCCGGGAGGCGGCATTGTACGCCTTGGGCGATACCGATGCCCGGCTGGAGGGTGCGGATTTGATTGCCACCGCCGAGAAGCTGGAGCTGTATTTTGGGGAGCATCTGTTCCATCCGGCTCCCTGGTTTTATGCGGTTGGGGATGTGGTGAAACAGTTTGCTTTCTGCCCCATCCGCCAGTATGGGCAATCCAGGCAGGCGGAGGGTTTTTCCCAACTGCTCGATCAGTTTTACATCCTGCGGGACCGGCGGGATGCCATCCGGCAGAAGAGCCAGGCGGTGCGAAAGACCGTCAGCAACCTCTGCCAGCGGCTGACCAAAAAGCTGAACATCCAGGAAAAAGAGCTTACCGCAACCTATGACCGGGAACGTCTGCGGCAGTTGGGTGACATTGTCACCGCAAATCTGCACCGCATTACCAAGGGGCAAACGGTGCTGAGTGCGGAGGATTTTTACGATGAAAATATGGCCATCGTGGAAATTCCCCTGTCACCCTTGCTGTCCCCCCAGCAAAATGCCGCGAAGTTTTACAAGGATTATACCCGCATGAAGAATGCGGAGCGGGAACTGACGAAGCAGATGGCAATCGCTCGGCAAGAGCGGGATTATTTGCAAAGTGTGCTGGATGAGTTGAACCGCGCACAGACCGAGCAGGAACTGGAGGAGATTCGCCAAGAACTCCAAGCTGAGGGCTATGTGAAGGCAGACAGCGGAAAAAGGAAAATCAAGCAGAGCAAGCTGCCGCCCATGCGGTTCGAGTCCACCGATGGATTCCCCATTTTTGTGGGAAGAAACAATCGGCAAAATGAGGAATTAACCTTTAAATCCGCACGAAAAGACGATATTTGGCTCCATGCCTCCAAGGTGCATGGATCCCATGTCATCATCGCCTGCGGCGGCACCACACCTCCAGACGATACTGTAACTCAGGCGGCGCAGCTGGCGGCCTACTATTCCGAAAGTGGCGGCGGTCAGAATATTCCTGTGGATGTAACCCCTGTGAAGCAGGTCAAAAAGATTCCCAACGGAAAGCCGGGCATGGTGATTTACCATACCTACCGCACCGTCATCGCCAATCCCTACAAGGATATTGTGGTGGACGAGCTGAACGCAGAGAAAAAGGAATAAAAATTCTCCGCCGGAGTTCCGGCGGAGTTTTTTATCAAATTGCCCTGGCGCTTTCCCGCATTTGTAGCTGCGCCGCCACGATTTCGTGAGTTGCGATGGGGTCGCCCTCCAAATTCTTAAACAGCAGTTCCACGCTGCGGCGGGCCAATTCCTCCACGCTTTGGCGAACAGTTGCCAGCCGGGGAACCATGTACTCGCCGATGGGCAGGCCGTCAAAGCCCACTACCGACACATCCTCCGGCACCCGCAGACCGTGATCCGACAGCGCCCGGATGGTACCCATCGCCATCACGTCCGCCATGCAGAAAATGGCGGTATAGTCCCGGTTCTTCCCAATGAGTTCTGAAGCGGCCCGATAGCCGTCGGCGTAGGAAAAATGGCAGCTTTCGTAGTCCTTTTCCGGGTTAAAATAGATACCTTCCTCCTGGAAAACAGCCAAACAAGCGTCAAAACGGCGCCGGGTGGTATCCGACCGATCCCGGAAGCCGCCAATGATGGCGATTCGCCGGTGCCCCAGCCGAATCAGCTCGTGGATGGTCTGCTGCACAGCGGAATCCTCGTTGGAGCACACGCTGGAAAGGTTATTGAAGGGCAGGCCCTTGCCGTCGCTGGTGACCAGCACGCAGGGGACGTCAATGCGGTGAAAATCCGCCAGGAAATGCTTCCGGTTGCCGCCTAAGAATAAAATTCCCAGGGGTTTCCGTTCCCGGCAGATGCGCAGCGCCCGGAGAACCTCGTTATGGTCCTCATCCATGTAGTCCACAATCACGTGGTAGGGCGTCCCCACCAGACGGGCTTGAATCTTCTCCACCAGGCTCCCGAAAAGCTGGTTGGAGGAGCCCTTCACCAGCACCAGAATGTTGTTGGAGCGCTGCTGTTTGAGCTGCTGGGCGGTGGCATTGAGCTGGAAGCCGCAGGCTTCGGCGGCTTCGGTGATGATTTTTCTTGCTTTTTCACTGACGTTGGGCTGATTATTCAGCACCCGGGAAACCGTTCCCACGGAATATCCGGTCATAGCAGAGAGATCTTTGATGGTCAAGCAAATTCCCCCTTACCTTTTTCTCTTAATATGCTACGATGTTAGCCTTCCACGGCCATGAGCTTGTCAATGCGGCGCTGATGGCGGGCTTCATTGGAGAAGGGGGTTTCCAGCCAGGTGTCCACAATCTGCAGAGCCAGCAGCTGGCCCACCACGCCGGCGCCCAGCGCCATCATGTTGGTGTCGTTGTGCTCCCGGGTCAGCCGGGCGGTCATGGTGTCGGTGAGCAGAGCGCAGCGCACGCCCTTGACCTTGTTGGCGGTGATGGATACGCCGATACCGGTGGTGCACAGCACGATGCCCCGGTCGCATTCGCCGCTGGCCACAGCCTTGGCGGCAGCTTCGGCAAACTCGGGGTAGTCGCAGGAATCAGCGGTATAAGTTCCGAAATCCTTCACTTCATATCCTTTTTTCGTTAAATAAGCGACCAGAATGTTCTTAAGATCCAGAGCGCCATGATCGCAACCAATAGAGATTTTCATATCTTTTTCCTCCTAAATCACATAGCCACCGTTGACACTGAGCACGTGTCCGGTGATAAATTCCCCCTGGGTCAGCCAGACCATTGCTTTGGCCACATCCATAGGTGTGCCGTTGCGTCCGATGGGGGTTTCGTCCTTCAGTTCATCGAGAATTTCTGGGGCCACCTCAGCGCACATATCCGTCAGAATGACGCCGGGGGCAACGCAGTTGACCCGGATGCCGCTGGGACCCAGCTCCTTGGCAAGGGCTTTGGTCAGGGCAATCACCGCACCCTTGGTGGCGGAATAGGCCGCTTCGCAGGAGGCACCCACCTGTCCCCACATGGAGCTGACGGTGATGATGCAACCGCTTTGTTTCCGCAAAAATCCGGGCATGGCGGCATTGACGCAGTGGTAAATTCCTTTCACATTCACGTCAAAAATCCGGTCCCATTCCGGCTCGGACATCATGCTCATGAGCCCGGTGTGGCAGATGCCGGCGTTGCAGATCAGAATATCCACCTCGCCGCACTGCTGAAAGGCCTGGCGCACCGAAGCGCCGTCGGCTACGTCACAGCAGATGGCCGTGGCACCGGTTTTTTCCGCCACGGCTTGAGCGGCTTCGTGGTTCTTTTCGTACAGGAAATAAACCCGGTGACCCAACTGGCAAAACAGCTCCACAGCCGCGGCGCCAATGCCCCGGGAGCCGCCGGTGATAAGTACAGTTCCCATTTTTACTCCCAAATAAAAGACAAATTGCCTGCAAAAGCAGGCAAATTCATCATCTTCTTCTGCTTTTTGTGCGGTGGTCGGAATACTGCCGAATGGAGGAAATTTTGCTGTCGGACTCAGACATAAATGCCTTGAGCTTCTCCTCAAAAAGCTGATCGGCGGTCTTGGGGGCGGCGGGCTGAACCGGCGCCGGACGGGCGGGGCGGTCGTTGTTGGGGCGCTGAGCCGGGCGGGGGGTATTTTCCCGCTGAGGCTTGGGCTCCAGCCGTTTGATGGACAGATTGATTTTACCGTTCTCGTTGCCGATGACCATGACCTTCACGTCCTGACCCTCGGTCAGGTGCTGGCGGATGTCGCTGACGTAGGCATTGGCCACCTCAGAGATATGTACCATGCCGGTTTTGTTGTCGGGCAGAGCAATGAATGCGCCGAAATTGGTGATGGTCTTGACTTTGCCCTCCAGGGTTGCTCCGATGGTTAATTCCATACTGACTCGATTTCTCCTTAAAACTATTTCTGCGGTTTAGGCACGATAATGACGCTGTCGGGATCCTCATACCCCAGTTCGCTGTTGGCGATGTCCCCAATGTAGTCGGAGGAGCCCAGATTGTTGAGGTTATCGTTGTACTGATTCTGGCGATGCTCCTCTTCGATGGCCTGATTTTTGCTGTTTTCCAACCGTTCGGCGCTGCGGGCCTTGGCGTTGGAAATGGCAATCAGCGCCACGGAGGATAGGACGATGACCCCCAAAAGGGCCACCTTGGTCAGGGTTCTGCCCCGTCGAAATACGAACTTGTATTTTCCTTTGGGTGTGGTTTGATTGGTCATGCTGCTTTCCTCCATGGGGGCGGGGTTGTAAGGTACTATTCTTTTCTATTGTACCCCTTTTTTTAGGATATGCAAATACTTTTTTCGAAAAAAACTTGATTTTTTGAAAAAATTTTCGTATTGGAAGAAAAATCATCCTAAAAACCCAGAAAATCCACCTCCAAAACCATTCAAAAGGTTGGCGCAGAACCCGCCCCAGGGTTCGGTCGAAAGCCACTGCCCCCAGGGGCAGGGACAGGGTATAGCCCAGGCGAATGTCCGCCCTGCAAACACGAAAGCTCAGCTCCAGCCAGAGATAGAAAAACACCGCCACAAAAAGCCCGTCCGCCAGCGTTCCGGACCGGGCGCGCAGGGGGCGCAGAAATCCGTAAACTGCGCCGCCGACGGCTCCCAGCGCAAGCCCCAGGCCCAGGCGCAGAAGGGTCTGCCAAATCATCCAAACAACCGCCGGGTCCAGCTCCGGGATTTGGGCTCAGCGTAGCTCAGGGCGGTGATCGTGCCATTGACCTCCACCTGCCCGCCCTCCGGCGAAAGGGTCTTCAGCTTCAGCCCGTGGCCTTGAACCATCAGGCAGCCCAGTCCGGTTTTGAGGATTACGCCGTCCTCCTCGAAGCTGATAATTTCGGAAACCCCGGTTAAACTCAGGCTTTTGCGGTCAGAAAGGGTCAGTTTGTGGGGCAATTGACCCGAATCGTTGCTCATAGCCATCCCTCCGTTCTGGCATACTCTATGCGCCGGTTCGGCTCCATATTCCTTGACAAGTCCGCTGAGCCGTGATAAAATGAGGAAGATTTTTGAGAAGGAACATTCTCAAGTCAATATGCGGGCATGGTGGAATTGGTAGACTCGGTGGATTTAGGTTCCACTGCGAGAGCGTGCAGGTTCGAGTCCTGTTGCCCGCACCACAAACAAAACGGCAGTCCATTTCGATGGATTGCCGTTTTGTCTTGCATAATTTTGAACATTTAGCGAATCTGGAAAACCTTCACACATCAGGACAGGTGACATTAACCACACATAGTGCGTCTACCAATCATATTAGAGAAACATGGCAATTTCTGCTAAAGTCGATAACCCAGAAGATCAGGAACGACCTATGGGCCGTTCCTGATTCTGCTGTCGGCTACAAACGGCAATTTACTCGCCGTTATGGATCATCTCCATCAAAATATCGTCGATCTCCTCCTCCAGCCGCTGGATTTCCTCGTACAGCTCTGCAAGGTGGGCATCAATGGCCGGGCGTTTCAGTTCCCACATTCTCTGGAGCCGGAGCAGGTCGGCTTGTTCCTCCTGCCACTGATTCCGCAGTTCCTCGGCGTGCTGCTGCACCCTGGCGTCCAGCTCCGATTCCCGGATGCGGTGGGAGGGGCAAAAGGCCTTGCCGTGGTGCATGTAGCTCTTGCACAGGTATTCCACCCGGCTGTTTCCGTTCCAGGTGCGGATTCTCGGTACGAAGGTGCTGCCGCAGTCGCCGCAGGTCAGCAGACCGGCGTAGCGGTGGGATGCGGTGATGCCCCGGTAGGGCGTGGCGGTCGCTTTCAGCATTGCCTGCACCTGCTCCCAGTCCGCGCGGCTGATGATGATTGGGTAGAAATCATCATGCCGGAACTGC
>JBGVDR010000040.1:0-2400 GCA_045119455.1 Faecousia sp. | reverse complement strand
CCGTGTTTCAGCTCTCCCGCAGCGTAGGATTCCGCGTGGATATAGGAGATTTCCTTCATTTTGAGCGCGCCTTCCAATGCCACAGCATAGTCCGTATTGCGTCCTATGAAGAACATGGAACTTGCCTTATGGTACTTCTTTGCCAGTTTCCCAATGCCAGGATTCATGTCCAGAGACTCCTGCATTTTCCGGGGGATCGCTTTTAACGCATTCAGCAGAGTGCCGTACAGGGAGCTATCAATGGTTTGCAGTTTTTTCGCGGCATACAGTGCAAACAGGTAGAGCACTGTCAATTGGGTCGTATAACCCTTTGTGGTCGCAACCGCAATTTCCGGGCCTGCCCAGGTATAGATACACCAATCCGCAAGTTTTGAAATGGTGCTGCCGACCACATTGACAATAGCCAATGCCTTGGCACCTCTGCTTTGGCATTCCTTCATAGCTGCAATGGTATCTGCTGTTTCGCCGGACTGGGACAGAACGATCAGCAGTGTGCTGCTGTCGATCAAGGGATTGGAATACCGCAGCTCGCTTGCCAGTTCCACTAGCACCGGAATGCGACACAGCTCCTCAATAGCATATTTGGCCGCACAGCCGGCATAATAGGCACTGCCGCAGGCTGTGATCACGATTTTTCGAATGCCGGTCAGGTCAATATCCGCATCGTCCAATACGATTTCATTCCCTTTGATTCTGGGAGTCAGAGTTGCTTTGACGGCACTGGGCTGCTCCATAATCTCCTTGAGCATAAAGTGCTCATAGCCGCCTTTTTCCGCAGCCTGGACATCCCAAGTGATTCGGGTAACCTTCTTCTGAACAGGCTGCCCCATGCAATCGTATATTTGGATAGACTCCGGTGTCAGCTCCGCGAATTCTCCATCCTCCAGATAGATCGCATTTCTTGTATAGGCGACCAATGCGGTTACATCGGAGGCAAAGTACACCTCTCCTACACCGACGCCTAGGATCAGAGGACTGGCTTCCCGCACGGCAAAGATCTTCTCCGGCTGATCGGTACAGAGGATACCCAGTGCATAGGAACCCTTCAGCCTTGCAGAGGTCCGCATGACCGCCTGCTTCAGATCACCCTTGTAGTACATTTCCAGCAGATGCACGATAACCTCGGTATCTGTTTCGCTTTCAAAGTGATACCCCTTACCGATCAGTTCCTGCCGCAGTTCCAGATAGTTTTCAATGATTCCGTTATGAACTACCGCAAACCGTCCGTCATTACTGGCATGGGGATGGGCATTGGTATCCGTGGGTGCACCGTGGGTAGCCCAGCGGGTATGACCGATACCGGTGGTGCCCGGAAGACGCTTTCCGTTATCCGTCTTTTGCGCCAGAACCGCAATTCTTCCGGTTACCTTGCTGATGGCTATGTTTCCTTGCTGCATAACTGCAATTCCGGCAGAGTCATATCCACGGTATTCCAGTTTTTTCAGTCCTTCAAGCAGTACCGGAGCTGCCTGTATTTGACCAGTGTATCCAACGATTCCACACATGATTGTTCCTCCAATAAATAATGTGAATCAAAAAGTCTGTGACTTTTTGATTGGATGTGCCCGCTTGCGGTGCCCGATAAAATCATCAGGCTTACGCTGATCCTCGATTTTATCGACCGCAGCGCAATAAATCACTTCACTTCATCCGCCACCGGCGGCGTGAAGCGATTTATTCCCACTCCACAGTAGCCGGGGGTTTACTCGTAATATCATATACAACACGGCTGATGCCGGGTACCTCATTTGTGATCCGGCTGCTGGCTCTTTCCAGTACTTCGTAGGGAAGCCGTGTCCACTCTGCTGTCATAAAATCATCCGTTGTCACCGCACGAAGCACAATGGTGCGGCCATAAGTTCTGGCATCACCCATCACACCTACGCTTCTTAGATCCGTCAGTACCGCAAAATACTGATTGGATTCTGCGCCTGCCGCTTCCAGTTCCTGACGGAAGATGGCATCCGCAGAGCGCAGCAGGTCCAGCTTTTCTTTGGTAACATCACCAACGACCCGCACCGCTAGACCGGGACCCGGGAAGGGCTGCCGCCAGACCAATTCTTTGGGAATACCCAGCTTGGTGCCGACCTCCCGAACTTCGTCCTTAAAGAGGTCACGCAATGGCTCCAATATTTCATCAAAAGCGATCACGTCCGGCAGACCGCCTACATTGTGATGGCTCTTAATGGTAGAAGCATCTCCTGCACCGCTTTCGATCACATCCGGGTAAATCGTGCCTTGTACCAGTACATTGATTTTCCCCAGTTTTTTGGCCTCGTCCTCGAATACCCGGATGAATTCTTCGCCGATGATCTTCCGCTTTTCTTCTGGTTCTGTAACCCCAGCCAGCTTCTTTAGAAAGCGGTCATCTGCGTTGACCCGGATCAGGTTCATATCAAA
>JBGVDR010000039.1:0-1790 GCA_045119455.1 Faecousia sp. | reverse complement strand
GGGTGCCTTGATTGCCGGTGCCAAATACCGGGGTGAATTTGAGGAACGATTGAAAGCGGTTCTTTCCGAAGTGAAGCAGTCTGAGGGACGGATTATTTTGTTCATTGATGAACTGCATACTATCGTTGGTGCCGGTAAGACGGAAGGCAGCATGGATGCAGGCAATCTGCTGAAACCCATGCTTGCCCGTGGTGAGCTGCATTGCATCGGTGCCACAACCTTGGACGAATACCGTCAGTATATTGAAAAGGATCCCGCTCTGGAGCGGCGATTCCAGCCGGTTCAGGTGGATGAACCTACCGTAGAGGAAACCATCTCCATTCTGCGTGGTCTGAAGGAACGCTATGAGGTGTTCCATGGCGTGAAGATCGCGGACAGTGCCATCATCGCCGCAGCAACCCTTTCCCATCGATATATTACCGACCGCTTTCTGCCGGATAAGGCCATCGACCTGGTGGACGAGGCCTGCGCCCAGATTCGAACGGAAATGGATTCTTCCCCCACGGAACTGGATGCGGTGTCCCGTAAGATCATCCAGATGGAAATTGAGGAAGCTGCGCTGAAAAAGGAGGAAGACGAGCTTTCCAAGGCACGGCTTATTCAGCTGCAAAAGGAACTGGCGGAGGAACGGGATACCTACAATGCTCTGAAAGCCCAGTGGGAAAATGAGAAGAATACCATCAACCGTGTTCAGCAGCTGCGCGAGCAGCTGGAGGACCTGCGGCGGCAGATTGAAAGCGCCGAGCAGACCTATGATTTGGAAAAAGCAGCCCGATTGAAGTATGGAGAGCTCCCCAAGTTGGAAAAGGCATTGCAGGCAGAGGAAGTCAATGCCCAGCAGCGAAAGGATGCCACCATGCTCCGTGACCGGGTGACGGAGGAGGAAATCGCTCGGATCGTGGAGCGGTGGACGGGTATTCCGGTCGCGCGGCTGGTACAGAGCGAGCGGGATAAGCTGCTGACCCTTGACGAAACCCTTCACAAGCGTGTGATTGGACAGGACGAAGCGGTACAGGCTGTTGCCGAGGCCATTCAGAGGAGCCGTGCTGGCATTCAGGATCCAAACCGTCCCATCGGCTCCTTCCTGTTCCTTGGACCTACCGGTGTAGGCAAAACAGAACTGGCAAAGGCGCTTGCACAAACGTTGTTTGACGATGAGCAGAACATGGTGCGTATCGATATGTCCGAGTATATGGAAAAGTACTCTGTCTCCCGACTCATTGGCGCGCCTCCCGGTTATGTGGGCTATGATGAAGGTGGCCAGCTGACAGAAGCGGTGCGCCGCAAGCCCTACTCGGTTGTGCTGTTCGATGAGGTGGAGAAAGCCCACCCGGATGTGTTCAATGTGCTGCTGCAGGTGCTGGATGACGGACGGATCACCGATTCCCAGGGCAGGACGGTGGACTTCAAGAATACTATCATCATTCTTACCTCCAACCTGGGTTCGGAATACCTGCTGGGCGGAATCAATGCGGAAGGTGTCATTTCGGAAGAAGCAAAGGCACAGGTTCACAGTCTGCTGCGGCGATCCTTCCGTCCTGAATTCCTGAACCGACTGGATGAGATTGTCTTCTACAAGCCCCTGACGAAGGGAGATGTAACCAGGATCATTGACCTTTTGATTGATAAACTAAATCAACGCCTTGCAGTCCAGCAGATCCGTGTTGAGCTGACGCAGAAAGCCAAAGCATTCGTTGTGGATGAGGCATATAACCCGGAGTTTGGTGCCCGGCCCCTGCGCCGGTATGTGCAGCATACCGTGGAAACGATGCTCAGCCGTAAACTGCTGC
>JBGVDR010000038.1:0-52835 GCA_045119455.1 Faecousia sp. | reverse complement strand
GCAGCATGGCGAGGAGTGAGCCGTCCCGGCTGGGGTACGCTCTGGGCAGCTCTGCCGACGCGGCTACCCTGCCGGAGACTTCGGACAGCGTGGCCTCCTCCCGGGGGCTGTTTCCCTTCCTGACCCAGGTGCCCGTGGAGCAGGGCGGCGCCTATCCCAGGAGACAGGACATCAACGCCTTGATCAAGATCCTGGGGGCGTCGCAGTACTTCCAGGAGTCCGGGGGCGTGTGGTCTTATGACGCCTCCCGGGCGGCGGCTTATGCCGCGGGGGACGTGGTGTGGTATGACCCGGGCGCGGATCTGTATGCGGATCTGCCTGTCTCTGACGGACAGGGCGGCTACACGGTGGACACGGTGCTCCTGTCTGCCGTGGCCGCCTCCGGCGGCTATCCCGCCGGGGCCGCGCTGCTGTTTGTCCGCAACGGTGAGACCGCAGGATCCGGATCCCTTGATCCAGTTATCACCCGCGCAGGGCGGGCGGTGGTAAACTCCACCTACTGGTCCCCCCTGCTGGGGGTGGAGCAGTATGCCCGGCTCTATGACGCGATCCAGCAGACCGGAGGCGGCGGTGCCGACGTGGACTGGGCAACGGTCCATGATGTCCTTGCCGCCATGGCCGTGTCCCCCGTCATCCGGGTGGACACTTCCGGTCTGACCGCCGGGGCGCAGGCCTATGTCTACATCATTGACGGCGGGGGTCATGTGATCACCGATCCATGGCCCGGGGACGCTATGCTGATGATCGGCGCGTCCACCGCCCTGTTCCCCGCCGGGGACGCGCTGCCGGATCGGACAGCGGATTATGCTTTGGTCTTTTCAGCTGGCGGGGCGCAGACAGGAGATCTCTTCTGGCTGGGGACGGGAGGACTGCACGCCGCCCAGGGGCACCTGATCCGGGTAACCTCCGGCGGTATCACATACACCATAGAGGAGTGAGACAATGAGCGCTTTGAGCGATAAGGGTATCACCCTGGAGGGCCTTGCCGCCGCCGTGGACGCTCTCCGGCAGGAGCTGGCCACGTGGAAGGCACTGGCACATAAGCAAGATCAGCTGTCCGCCGATCAGATCACCGCCACGCAGTCCGGCGCCACCGCCGCAAAAATCAGTCAAATTGCTGTCAACACCGCGGCGATCCAGTCCCTTGCCGCGCAGGTGGCGGGGCAGATCTCCCTGGCGTATGTCACCACCCTTCCGGCCACCGGAGAGCCGCTGACGCTCTACCTGGTGCCCCAGGGAGACGGCACGGCGCCTAACTTTTGCAACGAGTATCTGTGGATCAATGACGCCTGGGAGCTGATCGGCACCACGGGAGCTATGGCCAACAACGGTGAATTGTCCATCCAGGTGAACGGCGTCACTGTGGGCACTTTCACCGCCAATCAGGCGGCTAACAGCGCGGTTAATATCACCGTGCCGACTAACACGAATCAGCTGGTCAACGGGGCGGGGTTTGTGGACACCGCCGCCCTGCAAGCCGCGCTGCTGCTCAAGCAAAACAACCTCACGGCGGTACAGCTGGAGGCCGTCAACTCCGGCATAACCGCCGCCGGGGTTCAGCAAATTGCGGACAATGCCGCCGCCATCGCGGGCAAGCAGGACGCGCTCACCACTGCCCAGCAGGCGGCGGTGGACAGCGGCGCCACCGTGGCTAAGATCGATCAGATCGCCGCCAACGCCTCCGCCATTGTCTCCCTCACATCCAGCAAGCAGGACGCCCTCACCACCACGCAACTGGCGGCGGTCAACTCCGGCGTCACCTCCGCCGCCGTGGCGCAAATCGGCACCAACGCCTCCAACATCTCCTCCCTGCAGACCGCAGTCTCTTCCAAAGCGGCAGACGCCGATGTAGTCCACAAAGCCGGGGCGGAAACTATCACGGGGGATAAGACTTTTACTGGCTCCGTGGTTACGCACAATATCACGCCGGAAACGGACGGGACTTATTCACTGGGGTCTAGCGGTCTTAGATGGTCTTCCGTCTATGCTCGGACATATTACTACAACGGGACTCAATGGGGGCTGGACACATCCAATGAATGGACAGGGCATAATAAATTTGTATCGCCAAATACTAATTTTGGTTTCAAAAGCACAACTGCTGAAGCAGGTTCTTCTACAGCGTCTAGTAACTGGATATACTGGCAAGATAAAAATGATTTCCAAGACGCTTATATATCAAGAAACATCTGGGGTGATGGTAGTGACAGTTTAAGAATTGCTATTACAAGTAAACGCTCTAACGGAGCCCCGTCAACTACAGGAACAGCGGTAGACTGTGGTTTAAGCCTAAATATCCATGCAAATGGTAGTACAAGCATTACTCCTTTTGGTAACGGCGGTACAGACCTCGGCACCTCCACTAATAAGTGGAAAACCCTCAACGGCATTAATCCCGGTGCTTTGGGGATGCCGGCTTCAGCGTCTGCTATGATAAATATATCTAGCAGTATCACAAATTTAGACGGTACGACGAACTCTTATACGCCGCCAGTCGATGGCTGGCTTGTTCTGCGCGTCAACAATACCACGGGAAATTACATCTACGTCCAGCAGGGGTCTTCGGGTCATTTTAGCCGAGTTGACTCCGGAAGAGACGGCTCTTATATCTATCTGTTTTTCCCGGTTCGGGCTGAAACCGCCGCAACAATTCAGATTGTCGCTCAAAGCGGATTGATTGCGAGGCTTTACCCTTGTCTCGGTAACGTATAGGAGGGGAGAATGAAACTGCGGGGATTGTTTGACCTGCTAGACCCCATGACGCAATTGAGGATTGTATGCTATTGCGTGGGGTATTATTACGCAACGCCAATAAGGTTCTGGCAGGAGCCGGATTTTCACAAAAATGATTTAGACCTAACGGTGGTGAGAATTGACCCGGGTATCCGGGACAGAAAACCGTTTCTGATGGTAGGACTGGAAACGGAAGAGCATATCAAATATCAGAAGCGAATGACTGACCAAAAATTTCGTCCGGATGATACTGGACAAAAATCCAAAAAGAGGAAAATTGTCCAGTAGTCAAAAGAAAAAGCGCAGTACGTACACTGCTGTCTCTACGGGAGGTAGTATAGGGTCTACTGTGCGGACTGGTGAGTTTGGAGGATTTTGACCTGTCCACCCTTTATGGCGGGTTGGCTGAGCGGCTTAAGGCGGACGCCTTGAGAGCGTCTGGAGGGCAACTCCCGTGGGTTCAAATCCCACACCCGCCGCCAAAGACTCGTGCGTTCCGTCTCACACTCCGGGACGCAGAAAAACCGTGAAACGGTGAGCCGTATGTGAGGGCGGCTTCACCCTGCCGGGGTGGTTTAACGGAAACTTGCTCAACTTAAGGTCGTTTTCATTTTGACCCGGCACCCTTTGAGGAGGAAAGACCATGATTGAGACCGTGGAAGATTTGCTGTGTTACGAGGAAGGCTACCGGGCCGACCCCTATTACTGCTCTGAGGGCTACCCCACCATCGGTATAGGCACCCGGATCGGGCCCAAGGGCGCCGCCCTGGTCAACTATCAAATGCACTGGAGCAAGGAGATCGCCAAAGCCCACCTCCGGGAAGAGGTCAAAGCGATTGAGGATAAGATCGGCGCCTATCCCTGGTTCCAGGGGTGCAACGGCCCCCGCCGGGCGGTGCTGGTCTCCATGGCCTATCAGATGGGCGTCTCCGGTCTGCTGGGCTTCCGGAACACCCTCCAGCTGATCGGGGCCGGGGACTACGCCGCCGCCGGAAGGGGCATGAGACAAAGCAGGTGGTACAAGCAGACCCCCGCCCGGGCTGAACGCCACGCCCGGGTGATGGAGTCCGGCACCTTTGACGCTTACAACGCAGGAGGCAGACAATGACCGATAAGACCGACACCCCGGAAATCCCGGAGACTGAGGCAAAGCCCCTTCCGTGGGCTGACGCTCCGGAGAACGTCATTTTTTACGAGAAAATCTACGAGGACGGCCATCTGGGGTCTTTTACCGAGTCCGCTGAGTTAGCCTATTCCCTGGGCTGGCTTGACAACTACATCCCCAAGGATGCGGCGCAAATCTCCGACGTCAACGGCTACACCTACCGGAAGGAGGTCTGTCCCATGAAGACCCCGGAAGACATCCAGCGGGAAGAGTATGCTGCGGAGATCCAGGCGCTCAAGCGGTCACTGGCGGAAACCGACTACAAGGCGATCAAGTACGCCGAGGGCGTTATGACCGATGAGGACTACCAGTCAACCGGGATCCAAAGGCAGGCATGGAGGAGACGGATCAACGAGCTGGAGGCGCTGATCGGAGAGCGGGAAACCGCCGGAGGACCCTCCCAGGAGGGCGGTGCCGCTGTCGTGTATGTAGACCCCCTGGGGAGCCGGACATGACCAAAGGACAGGAGATCCTGCTGGGAGCCGTGTTCTTCGCGGTCGGACTGGGCTTTGTCCTATGGCTGGGCAACCGGGAGAGCAACCGCTGGCAGGCCCTCCAGGATCGGGCAGAGCAGGCCGAGGCGTGCGTCAGTCAGCCGGAGACCGCCGATCCCCCGCTGCCCTACACCCGGATCCCCGTGGGTGAAATCCGGTGCGCTGAGCCCGCTGACGGCTACTGCGGGCGGTATGTGCTGTATCGGCTCACGGCGGCAGACTGACGCGGCTCACAGTCCCGCCGCCCCGGCGGTGATATGATCTGCCCTGGACACTCAACCGGGAGGGCTTGACATGAGACACCTGTCCGACGTCGTGCGGGACTGGCCCGCGGGGACCCTGTTTGTGCTGACCGACAGCACCGACTGGGAGATCTGCGCCTTCCGATCCACCCCCTCCCGGGAGGTGCCCGATCTGATTGCGGCCAAAATGGCCGCGGACTACACCACGGAGATCGTCCGGGAGCGCGTCCACACCGATCACACCGGAGGGGACTCCCCGATCTGCTACCTTGCCCTTAACTGCCTGGGAGATAATGACCTATGACCGACACCACCGACACCCCGCATGACCGCCTGTGCAACTGGACTCACGTCCTCCGGGAGCAGGAGGAGGTGATCTTGCACTCCCCTAACGCCTTCCCCGGCTGGGCCGTGCGGATGTACCGCACCTCCTCCGGCTATGACGTCGCCTATTTGCACAAGGGGCGCGCCGTCCCGCCGGAGGAAATGACCGGGCCCTTTTCCAGCGCGATCTTGCAGCACGAGGGCTGGCGCGTCATGGACGCCGCCCAGGCAGACGCCCTCCGGGCCAAAATGGCCGATCTAGCCCCCGCCGGATAAATTTTTTACGGTGATGTTCTGATTTGCGACTTTCCTCACATTTTTATCGTTATTTTGTGCGATAATAACAATCAAGAGGTTAGGGGATAAGCCCCGAACCGGAAACAAAAGGAAAGGCAAAATGGATAACACCGCACAATTTCTGCTGGATCTCGGCTGCAAAGAATGGGAGCACCCCAAGACCCACGCAATCCGGATCTACCTGAACTGGCACGCCAAGGAGCTGCTTGAGGTCAAGACCGACTGGTACAAGACTGGTAACCTGCGGGACTTCAGCTGGTGCTGGGGACATGAGTCCAACTGCGAGGGGCGCCGGATCCTTGCCGCCCTGGATAAGGCTTACTATGACACGGAAAAGGAAGAGTTTGTTTCCACCTCCGACCGGGTAACTGAAGCCCTTACCGAGTGTGCCAAGGCAGCACTGGCCCGCGCATAACACCCACCGCCCCGGGGGACTCCCGGGGCATATCACCAACCGCAAGAGGAAAGGCAAAAATGACCACCAAATTCCGTTTCTTAACTCCGCTGGCTGAAGTAGAGCCCCGCGCCCATGAGGAGAGCGTCCGCCGCTGGACTATTGTCCTGTGCGCTGTAGTTGCCGCCGTGGGCCTGCTGGCCTATGCCACCCGCCCGGCTCCGGCTTCCGGCTGGATCTGCCACCTTAACCCCGATCACACCGCAACCTGCGTCCGGGAGGAGCGGAGCAGGTGATCCGGTGGATCCTGATCGGCTATGCCGCCGCCGCGGCGGTGATCGCCGTGCTGGCGGGCTGGTCATGGCTGCTGTCGGAGCGGCTGGAGACTGTCACCGCCGAGCGGGACAGCCTCCAGGCTACCCTGGCAGAGAGGGACAGCGCTCTCAAGACCGCCGACGCGGAACTCAAGAAACTGTCCGCGTCACTGACCGCCCTCCGGCGGCAGGCGGCCAAAAAGGAGGATCAGCTGAATGACGCGCTCCGGAAAGATCCATGTGCTGACCGCCCTGTGGATCCTGCTGTCCTGCGCGGGCTGCGGACTGCGTTATGAGTACGTCCGGCCACCAGTCCCCGCCGCCCTGCTGGAGCCCTGCCCCGTCCCGGAGCTGACCGGGAGCACCTGGGCTGATGTGGCGCGCCTTGCCCACCGCAGGGGGGAGGCACTGGCAGAATGTTCCGCCCGCCTCCAGGCGGTCCGGAAGATCATCCGACCCGACGATCCGGAACTGTGACGCACGCCCCGGATCGACGGTGCCCGCCGGGGTACAATACCCTTCAGCAAGTGGAAAGTGACCTTGACCTTTGATAAGTGCAAACACCAGCCTTGATCCTCCGGCGATACCCCGGAGGATTTTTTTTATGCTGTTATTCTGATTTGTGATGTATCTCACGCTTTTATCGTTATTTTGTGCGATAATAACAATCAAGAGGTTAGGGGATAGACCCCGAACCGATAACCGCCACGGGAGGCAGCCATGAGCAAGTTTGATGACGCTATCAAGCTGATCAACACCTACGACACCACTTTACAAGGCAGGGCAGTTTTAGCCGATGTGCTGTCCCTTGCCCTGGACCGGGGACGGACACTGGATCCGGTTGCCGGGGTATTCCTGGAAAAGCTGGGCTTCTGCCGGGGATCTCTGGTGATCTCCCCGGATGGCGAGGCCGCAGGGATCGGGCCCCAGGGAGCACGCTTCTTCACCATCCGCTGCTCCTCCCGGCTGGCCGATCAACTGGCGCAGGCCGCGGCAGACGTGCGACTCGGCAAGGGTCCCCTGGCCGTCCGCTAAACAACCACCGCCCCGGAGGATCCTCCGGGGCATATCACCAACCGCAACCAAGAGGAAAGGCACCATGAACAAGATCGAACGCACCACCGCCCTAACCGCTGCGGAAACCGCCGCCACGGCCGCCCGCTTCACCCTGGACGCCGTTGACGACATCTCCCGCGCCATAGCCGCCCTGGAGGCCAACCCCGCTGTCCCCTTATCCGCCACCAACGCTATCCGCGAGGCCTGTGAGCGTGCCTGGGGCCATGCGCTGGCCACCGACCGCGCCGCCTGCGAGACCTGGGCGATCCTGGATAAAAAGGCGCGGCGCTGAGTCCCGCTATCACCAACTCACCGCCCCGGAGGGTCTTCCGGGGCTTAACTTTGAGAGGAAACCAACCATGAGACCAAAATTGCCGCTCTCTCCGAAGGCCGCCGAGGGCCTGTCCTGCCGTCCCGATCAGCTGACGGCATACCGTCATATCCTGGGCTTGCCACAAAGCAAGCTGCAAGAGCAGATGGGGCTGGCGGAAAAATCTGGCAGCACGATAGCCGATCTGGAGCGCGGCAAGCGTCCCGCCTCCCCCTACATCCTGCTGCTGCTGCGGATCCACCTGCGGGAACACCTGCCCGAGGCGGTGGACGCCATGCACACGGCCCTGGGGCTGATCGGTGACCTGAGCACCCCCGGCGAACCCGTCTCCCCTGCAGGAGATCAGCGGACACGGCAGATCATCCGGGGGCTGGCCGATCTGCTGGATCAGCTGAAGACCGGAGAGGAGGGCAACGAGTGAGACTGCTGTCCCTGTTCTCCGGGATCGGGGCCTTTGAAAAGGCCCTGTCCAACCTGGGCATCCCTTATGAGACCGCCGGGTGGTGCGAGATTGACCCCAAGGCCGCCGCGGCCTATGCCGCCATCCACGGCGCCGATCCGGCGCTCAACCTGCGGGACGTGCGGACGATAGACCCTGCCGCCGTCAGCTCCGTGGATCTCATCACCTACGGCTTCCCCTGTCAGGATATATCATCCGCCGGGCGGCAGGCAGGACTCACCCATGAGGACGGCTCCGTAACCCGCTCCGGGCTGTTTTTTGAGGCCCTGCGCCTTATCCGGGAGTTGCGCCCCCGGTACGCCATAGCGGAGAACGTCAAGGCCCTGCTCAACCGTAAAATGGCGCCCGCCTGGCAGGCGGTGCAGGACGGCCTCCGGGAGGCGGGCTATGTCCAGTACCACGCCGTCCTCAATGCCCGCGACTACGGCCTGCCGCAGCAGAGAGAGAGAGTCCTGATCGTCTCCATCCGGCAGGACTGTGACCTGGGCTTCTTCCGCTTCCCGGAGGGCGTCCCCCTGCCCCTCCGGCTCCGGGATGTGCTGGAGCCGGATGAGGCGGTGCCGGAGCGTTACTACCTGTCCAACCCCCGGGCCGAGGCTTTCCTGGCTGACCTGCGCACCCGGATCCAGCAGGGCGAGTCCGCCCTCCCTCCCGAGATACCCGCCATCGCCGCCATGCGGGGCAGGGACCCTGCAGATCCCTCCCGCCGCACCCCGGGCGGCACCTTTGCCCAGCGGCTGGAGCCTAACGCCGAGGGCGTGCGCAACACCTTAACCACCGTGGGCAAGGATAATCTGGTGCTGACCCGCCCGGCTCCCGGCGCCATCACCGTGGGGCGGCTTGACAGCCATCAGACAGGCGGCGTCTATTCCCCGGAGGGGTGCGCACCCTGCCTCAAGGCCACCGACTACAAAAACCCGCCCAAGATCATCAAGGTCGGGAACCTGTATCACCGGAAGAACAACCTCCCGGACAATCTGCTGGGACGCGTCTATGATCCCGGCGGCGTCTCCCCCGCGCTGTGCCCCTTCGGCCACGGCGGGCCCATTATCACATCCAGCAAGTCAGCGGGGGACGTCTTCGATCCATCCGGCGTCTGCCCTACGCTGACCTGCACACCGACCGCCAAGGATCCGCTGAAGATCATGCTGGACTCCCTCCGGATCCGCCGTCTCACGCCCCGGGAGTGCTGGCGCCTTATGGGCTTCGCGGACGAGGATTTTGACCGGGCTGAAGCCGCGGGGATCGGGCGCACCGCCCTATACCGCGCCGCCGGGAACTCCATCGCCGTCCCGGTGCTGGAGGCAGTCTTCCGGGGGCTCCAGGAGCACATCACAGCAAGCGATATTTTATCGGACAAGGGCTGAGCGCCGTCACACTGAGGGCACCGCCGCCGGGGTATAATGGCGGCGGAATGTTAGAACGGAGCGCAGGCTGATTGCCTGCGTTTTTTGCGGGAGGGGAGCATGGGGACGTTAAAGCAGGAGCTGCTGGGCATTATCGCGGTATCGGGAGAGCGTGCCCGCGTCTGTATCAAGGCACACGGCAGGACCTTCCGCAGCACCGCCGGGGACGCCTTGACCCTGGGCCACGGCTTCTATGACCTGTCCGCCCCTGTCCGGGCAAAATCCGTATGCCGGGAGGGCACCATGCGCGCACTGGCCGATCCGGAAGGATACGCCGGGTGCCTGGAGTATCTGCTGATCGTCTGACCGGAAAAGGAAACGGGCCACGCGCTGCCCATAGCGCATGACCCGTATCTGCGGCGGAAAGGCATCCCCACCACGCTTTGCATGATACCGCAAATAAAAAGCCCCTGCAAGCAGGGGCCGGGGCTGATTGTCGTTAAGTCAAATAGTCTCAATGTATTAAGGCTACGGGTATTATACACAGACGCTAAAAAGGGCGCAACCAGATCGGCGCGCCCCTGCTATCGGAAAAATACCATGAAAAACCCACAAGGCAAAAGGATTATACACCGGGCACAAAAAAGGGCGCAACCAGATCGGCGCGCCCGAAACTAATGGAGACAAAAAAAAAAATGAATTCTAACGAACACAGCCCCATAATACCCCGGTCAGAAACTTTTTTCAAATCTGTTTAGAATTGTGACGTGTATCGCGTTTTTATCGTTATTTTGTGCGATAATAAGGATCAAGAGGTTGAGGCAAGGGGCCGCAACCGGAAAGCAAAAAAGGAAAGGCACCATGAACAAGATCGAACTCACCACCGCCATCGCCGCACTGGACAGCACCGAGGCCGCACTGGACGCCATTGACACCGCCTGGGAGAACGCCCCGGAGGACACCGCCCTGGAGGCCGCCTGGACTGCCGCCTATGAAGCCAATTATGCCGCCTGGCGGAAGGTTGTTTCCCTCCTCCGGGACTTCTCCGGCGGGGCCCTGGATGAGCGCACCATCCGGATCATGTTCGCCAAAAAGCGCGCCGATCTGGACGCCCTGATCGCCCGCTGGGCAGACTAACCACCGCCCCCGGGACTCCCGGGGGCATATCGGAGAATTGACGCCATGACCAACAGCACTGAGATCATAGAAAAAGACGCCTTTTCCGTGACCGCCGGAAAGGTAAACAACTCTGAAATAGGCATACTGCGCTTCTATGTCTTCCGGAACAACCATGACGGCACCTATACGAGTGTCAAAGGGTATCACCGGGGATCCACCTACACCAGTTTTTGGGTGCGGGATCATCGGTTCACCCCGCAAACTTTCACCAGGGCTGATCTCATGGAAAGGTTTACGGACTGTGAATTTACGGACGAAACATCACCTTATTAACAGCAAAAGAGGATTAACACCATGAACGATAACACCGCCCGCCGCTTCTCCCCCGACAATGGCACCACCTGGCACACCGCTGACGATCTGCCGGATGAGTACTGGCTCGCCGGGCACTGGGACCAGATCGAGGAGCTGATGGAAGACCGCGCCCGGAAGGCCACCGAGCGCGCCGGGGAGCTGGGCTTTGACTCCTTCGCGGAGTGCCTTGCCTACTACCTCCGGCAGGCTGAAAACGATCTGATCCTCCCCTAGTCCCCTCCCGGACTCACCCCTCCAGGGCCGCCAGCGGGCGGCCTTTTTTGCGGGCGTCGCAGGCTTCCAGCAGCAGATCCTGCACCCGTCGCTTGGACTGGATCCGCCGCATAACCACCTCATCCAGGGTGTCCCGGGCAAGGATGTGATACAAATACACCGGGCGGGGGTGCCCGGACTGCGCCTGCCGGACAGGCCCGATCCGCTCCACGATCTGCTGGTAATGCTCCAGATCCCACCAGAGACTGAAAAAGGCCAGGATCTGACCCCCGTCTTGCAGATTGAGCCCGTGACCAGCTGACGCCGGATGAGCAAAAAGGATCGGGATCTCTCCCCGGTTCCACGCCCGGATCGTCTCCGGATCTTTGTCCAGCTCCCGCCCCTGGGGAAACGCCTTCCTGAGCCGCGCCAGATCGGCCTGCCAGTGATAAGCCACCAGCACCGGAGCCCCCGCCGCCTCCTCCACAATGCTCTCCAGGGCCTCAATTTTGGCATTGTGCAGGGTTTCCCATGCCGTGGTGCCCGGACGGTCTTCCGGCTCAAAATAGACCGCCCCTGACGCGATTTGCAGGCACTTGACGCTCCGGGCGGCGGCGTTCACCGCGTCCACCACCTCCCCGGACTCCAGCTCCAGGAAGGCGGCCTGCTCCACCTGCTCATAAGCCCGCCGGGCTGCCGCCGGAAGATCCACCCGCACGGGGCAGACAATCGGCGCGTCCACCGGAAAATAGTCCGCGGTGTTAAGGCTCATGCACAAATCACTGACTAGCCCCTGGATCTTGCTCTCTGCCCAGGGCAGCAGATCGTACTGGACGGCAAAGGCAGACGCGCCACAGCGCCGGGCGCGAAAGTACGTGTCCCGGTAGCGGCTGAATGTCCTGCCCAGACGGTCACCCCGATCCAGGAACCACATCTGCCCCCACAGATCCAAATACCCGTTAGGCGCGGGCGTTCCGGTCAGCTCTATGATCCGCTTGACCCGGCTCCATGCCACCCGGGACAGGGCCCGGGCCCGGGAGCCGCCGCCACCGTTAAGCCGGAAGGACTTGAGCCTGGTGGACTCATCCGCCACCACCACGTCAAAGGGCCAGTCTTCCCCCAGCTGATCCACCAGCCAGGGCAGCTGCTCATAGTTAGCTGTGCAGATCACCGCACCGGATGCCAGGGCCTTCCGGCGCTGTGCCGGAGTGCCGCAGATCGCCGCCACGGTCATGTCAAAGCCCCACTTGTGCACCTCATCCGGCCATGTGCTCACCGCCACCCGGAGGGGTGCCAGCACCAGGACACGGCGCAGATCGTCATCCACGGTCAGCAGGGTCTCCAGGGCGGCCAGGGTGGATCCCGTCTTGCCCATGCCCATGGGCACAAAAAGCGCGCACCGGGGATGGGTGATGATGTGCCGGATGATCTGCTGCTGATAGGGCCGGGGCTTAAAGCTGGACATCGGTCACCCCTATCTCAACCAGCAGGTGATCCACGCTCTCCTCGCTGTCGCACACATACACCGCGCATCCTCCCGTCCTGCGCATGACCTCATGTTCCCGGAGCTGTGCCGGGCGGGGCTTCTGCCCGGGCGCTTTGGCCTCGATCCAAAAATGCCTCCCCGCCACCATGACCAGCAGATCCGGGGCGGCGATCCGCCCCTCCCAGGAGCACTTGCGCACCGTGCCCCCGGCCTTGCTGATCCGGCGCTTGATATACATCACTACCCTGCCTTCCGGCGTCATCTAGCCCTCCTGCTCCCTGCCGGGGCCGTTAAAGCCTCCTTCAGGCTCCAGCCTCTCTTCAGCCGCATCCTGAATGTGGTCCGCCCTATCCCCCAGCGCTCTGTCATCTCATGGACTGACGGAAACCGCGTCCCCTCATGATCCTGCGCGCCGGATAGCACCGGGGTTGTTAAGGCTTTTTCCAGGCTCCAGTGGAGCCTTATCCGCTGACGGAAGGCGGCATACTTCAGCCCCCAGTGCGCGGCCATTTGCTCTACGGAGCGAAACTTTGCCCCCGTGTGATCTTGCACCTCGTGGACCGGGGCGGTCAGCGCCTTCTCCAGGCTCCAGCCGGATGTCCAGTGGCGGCTGTAGAATGTGTCGTGGCTAATCCCCCAATGCCGCGTCATCGCGCGGACCGACGGAAACCACGTCCCCTCATGATCCTGCACGGGCTGCTGCAGGGATGGGTACTTGAGCGCCTGCTCCAGGGTCATGCCCTTCCGCACGCGCCAGTAAACGCCCTCACGGGACAGGCCGTTAAGCTCAGCCCGGATCCGGAGTGACTTCTTGCCCCTCATCTCAGATCCTCCGCCTCTCTGCGGATCAGGCTGCCGATTGACATCCCGCCGCTCAATCCCCGGTTGCCCGTGCACCGCTCTTTGGTGACCCGCCTCCAGTATGCCCGTTCGCAGGGCTGCTGACAGTAGACCGTCCGCTTGTCCCTATGATCAACCACCAGCACCTCCTTCCCACAATTCCGGCAGATAAAATCCCGGAGGATCGTCTCTGTCCCGGTGTACTCAGCGTGTGCCAGCGGAGCCTCATCCCTGCGGGCCTTGTGCTGTCTCCGGTGCTTTGCCTTTGCCGCGCAAACAGCACAGCAGAATTTAACCCTGACGCGCCCCTGCCGGGCTGGATCGGTGATCTCCCGTCCGCATTCCTTGCATCGTGTCACTTTAACCCCCATGTCCATGTAATAGCCTCGTATGCCTCTCCCTGAGATATGGGGTGATACCATTCCCAGTCCTTCAGGGTCACGTTCCAGCGGACAAAGCCGCTATAGTCCCTTGCGTCCTGCGTAGCCTGCTCCATCATCTCCCAGCGGTGATCCACCATAAGCCGGAAGACCGTCTCCAGCTGCTTCACCGTCCTGGGGGCGTGCTTCTCCCCTGCCAGGCTGATCAGCTGCCGCTGCACCGTGCGCAGACAGTCTCTCCATCCCGCCTTATACCAGGCGTCCGTCCAGCTCTGCCGGAGCTGTTCGGCGCTCAGCTCCGGAGCCTCCCGGAGGTCTTGCACCCTGTCAATATATGCGTCTAGCGTCATGCTTCCTCCTGCCCCTTCTCATCCCGCGCCTTTTCCAAAGGCACTATGACGCCCTGGGAGAGCTCCAGCTTTGCCCGCGCGACGCCGTGCGTGACCCTGCCCAGCGTCAAAAGCAGCGCTTCGTTCTCCAGGCTAGCCCCCGCCCGCAGGAGCCCGTTCAGGGCTTTGACCAAATAGACATACGCGGAATTGAGCACGGCTATCACGGACTCGTTCTTATGGAAGGCGCAGGTGTAGACCCACTTGCCCTCGTACCATGTATAGACGCTAAACGCGTTCCCCTCCTCTGCCGGGACAGCGACCATGGCGTTCTCGGGGATCCGGACCTCATCCGGGGACGGCAGTTTAGACAGGTAGTTAAGCCGATTGCCTTCCGGCATCCGGGGCATATCGTTATCATCATTCTTCCGGCGTGTATTCATACTCAATCCGTCCATTAATGCTAAAAGTAAAATCCTCGTTTGAATAAAGCCCGGAAACGATCTTAAAGCAAATCTCGTTTATCGCACTTTGCAATTTGCTGTTAATAAAATCATAAGGGAATTCAACCGCAGTGCGCTTATACCCGGTAATTTCTATATCCTCTTTCATGCAGGGATGGCTAATAGTTACGGTAAATTCCCCCACAAACTTGCTATCCTGGAGCGCGTTTATGATGGGCCTAGATATTTCTGTGATTTTCATTCTTCCACCTCCACACCAAACGGAACCCAGGACCCGGTCCCGTCATCGCGCCATTCGTACACGTCAAAAAGTTCTTTGAGAGTAAATAAGAGGCCCCCTAGATTAATATACTGAACTGTTGCGTCACGGTACTGTCTCCGGCTGTAACCGTTCAGAATGAAATATAATTCATCTCCTTCCTCGCCCTTTTTCCGGAATTTAACCGAACAGCCAACTGCGAAATCGCCCCAAAATTCCTCAAGGGTATAGGGCCTGTATTTTTTCCCGACAGGTTTAAGACTGCTCTCCGGGATAAAAAACTGCTGGCAATTATTAGACTCCATCCTATGAAAAGGACCCAACTGACCGTCGCAGGCGTCGGTTAAAGTGTCGTGATAGCAGGATCCTAAATCGTCAAAGCAATATAGCGAGTCTGCAAAATACCCTTTTTGCCCTATAAACTCCTTTGCCCGGTCAATATCAAATATAGTTAAAACGTCCGATAAGGATTTAATTCTAGGATCTAATTTCATATTAAAAAATGCCTCCAAAAAACACCTATTTAATTAACTCATATTCCCGCCCGGCATAATCTGCCCGGCGGGTGCCTTTGGCATACGGCGCTATATAGACGCGTTTGCCGGATTTATACTCACGCCAGTGTCCCCGCACGCCCCAGGCGTCACAGTGCCGGGTGCGCTCTGCCTGGGGACGGGCGGGGCGCAATTCCTCCCACGCCTCCTCCCGATCCGGTAGCCGGAACATCCTGACATAAATCTTTTTTGCCCCGCCGCGATTGCCCGCCCGGACCAGTTTCCTCTGCTCTGCGGTTGCGGGCTGACGCCATGACCGGATCGCCGCGGGGGAGTGCAACAGCAGGAAGTTAAACTCCATCCAGGCGAAAGCGCCCTCACACGTCTTCTGCCGGATCTCATCGTCGCCAACCTTGGCGGCAAACGGAGTAGGCGCGCGTGCCTCAACGGAAAGGCCATCAAAGCAGGTCTGACACTCCCCGGCCTGGCACCAAACCGTTTTGCCTCGGCGGGTAAAGTGCAGGTCAACGGCCAGGGCCTGGGGGATGATGGCCTTATCCGACGGCGCAGACGCCGCCTGCTTCAGCCGGATCTGATACCGCAGGATGCCTATCTCTCCTGCGACATCGATCACCAGGTCGCGCACCGCCGGGTGGGACATGATCTCCGCCCCTTCGCTGGGGGTGTCCACATTGTCAAGGGCCAGCAGCTCGCAAAACTGGTGCAGGGTAGTAGTAAGATGATCCATCATGCTCAGTCCTTCCGGTAGCGGTGCGCCTCAAACCCCGCCGCCGCCAGGGGCAGATCTTCAGCCCAGTAGGGCGGGCGGCTCATCAGCCCCGACAGATCATCCGCGGTGTAGTCTGCCTCGTCCGGGGTCTCGGTGATCAGCTCATCGTGCACCGAAAGCACGATCGCGTACCCGGCTTTCTCCACGGCCCGCAAATTCTCCGCCAAAACGTCCCGGGCCACCGCCTGGGTGATGTTCTCTACGATCTTCCCGGCGTAGGTCCTTTGCCGTGTCCAGCGCCGGGAGGTCTGCTCCATGCCCGCGTAGGTGAAAAGCGCCCGCTCATCCGGTCCGGCGATCCGGGCCTCCGGATAGGTGAGCCGCCGCCCGGAGGGGAGGGCGATCTGAAGCCCGGTGCCGTCGGCGTTCCGGAACATCCGGACAGGCCCCGCGGTGGCGGCGGTCTGCCGTCCCGACAGCACCGCGCCGCAGGCGTCTTCCACCTGCCTCCAGAAACCGACGATCCCCGGATGCGCCTCCCTCCACAGTGACTTGATACACTCGCACCCGATCCAGGTGCGCTCCGGCATTGGATCCTGGATCCCCCGCTCCTGCCGCCACCGCCACATACCCGCGGCGGCCTCCAGCCGCTCCGGAGCCATGACCTGGAAGACGTGCTCTGCCAGGGCGGCCAGATCGACCCGGTAAAGGGCGGCGAAAGTGGCAAAAGCGCCCACGCCTCCCTGATAGCCCATGGCCAGCTCCAACACCTTGCCGATCTGCCTCTGCTTTTTGGTCACTTCCTCCGGGGCTATGCCAAAGGTGCGACCGTAGGTGGCCTTATACAGATCCGGCCCCTCTCCCCGGTCATAAGCCCGGAAGGCGTCCAGCTTCCACCGCTCCCGGGCCAGCCATGCCAGCACCCTGCCCTCGATATTAGACAAGTCAGCCACCACCAGCTTGTGTCCTTCCGGTGCGATAATAGCCCCCCGGAGGCAGTTGCTGATCAAGGCCATGACGTCCTCATACAGCGCCCCTGCGGCTCCGGTCTTCAGGGCCATGATCCCCTCTTCCACCTCCGCCGGGGTCATGGTGCCCCGGGGCAGGTTTTGCGGCTGATAGAGCTTTCCGGTCCACCTCCCTGTCCGGGACGCGCCCATGAATTGCAGGCACCCCCGGAGACGGCCATCACTGGAGGCGGCTCCCAGCAGGGCGGCAAACTTCGTCACGGATGACTTGGCCGCTGATGATCTCACCTCCAGCAGCTCCCGGGCGGGGGCAGGCAGATCTGGATCGGACAGGGCGCCGTCCACGGTGCCCTTGGTCAGATCGGGAAGGGTGACCCCGTGCCGTTCCCGGAGGAAGGTCAGCAGGCGATCCCGCTGCCCCGCTGTCGTCACCTCGCCCCCGGTCAGACGGCTGATCATGCGATCTGCGTCCCCCTTGGCCTCATCGGCCGCCCGCACCGCTGCCCGGGCAAGATCAAGATCGATCGCCATCCCCCGGTCATTGATCCGCTGATCAATGTCCCATTGAGGCATCAGCCACATCCAGCGATCCTCCTTCCGGGGGCAGTAGCGGCGCATCATCTCCTGGTGGCAGGCTATCATGGCCTGCACGTCCTGCCGGGCATACTCCACAAAACGCCGCCAGTCCTCCGGCCTGTCTGCCGGGAGGATCCGGGTGCTGTCACGCTGCGGACGGCTGAACAGCCCGATCAGCCGCTTGCCCTCCTTGAGTTTTGCTTTGTCTGCCGGGATCCCCAGCACCTCACACAGCTGATCCAGGGACGGCGGCAGGGACAGGGACAGGGCCTCCACCATGGTGTCATGCCACTGTGACGGATCGGCGCACCGGGGGATCATGTGATACCACCGGGAGAGCACCGTCCGGTCAAAGTTGCTGTTATGCGCGATCAGCCGCACGTCCTCCTGCATGAGCGCCTGCTCAAACCATGTGGGGGGCACCTCTCCGGAGGCGACGTCAATCACCCCGGCCTCCTCAACCCCGTAGGCATCCGCCTCCAGCTGATAGCTGATCAGCAGGATCTGCGCCCGCTCCGCATACCGATATGTCCCGACGTCAATCGGCAGGTCACAGTAGGTCTCAAGATCTAGCCACAATGTGCCCACGGTCAATCCTCCTTTCTCCGATAGTGCCGGACTGGTGTTGTCAGCGCCCGCTTTATGCTCCACCCCAGGCCCCGGATCCGGTGGCTGAACAGGCCCTGCGCTATGCCCCACGCCGCGCACATCGCGCCCAGGGAGGGGAACTCCCGCCCCGTGTGATCGGCGCAGGACTCCGGCGGCCGCCCGGAAGCCGCTGGAGGCGCGGTCAGCGCGTCCTTCAGGCTCCTGCCCTTAACCAGCCGCCTCGCCACCCGTTTCTCCGGCTGCCCCCACGCCGCGCACAAAGCCCGGAACGTGGGGAACGCCCGCCCCGTGTGATCCACCGTGGGGCGGCGCCGCTTGACGTATGTCAGCGCGGTCTCTATGTCCATCCTCCGGGCGCGGCGTTTACGGTACGTCACGTACTTGACGCCCCAGGCCGCACACATTTCCGGCTCGTTGCGGTAATGCCGCCCCAGGTGATCCCACGCTCCCGGGGCGCCCATCGGCCCCACATGGAGGATGTATTTCTCCGGCCACCCCCTGCGGATCCGCACCTCCAGCTGCCTCCGGCTGATCTTCAGCCGCGGGGCCAGATCCAGGCAGGCGGCGGTTATGCTGATGTAGGCCACGCCGCCCAGGGTGATCGGCTTGCCCTGCCTAGTCCCTTCCACCGTCCCCATCCTCCCGCTTGCCGTATAGGGGCACCGTCAGCGCCCGCTCTATGCCCCATCCCTTCTTGATCCGGTGCTTGACCAGATCACGCCTCACGCCCCAGGCCTCACACATCGCGGTGAAGGACGGGTGTTCCCTCCCGGTGTGATCGGTCCACGGCTCCGTATAAACCCGCCGCTGAGCCCGCCGCTTCTTGCTCCTGCCGATAGCCTCCCGGATGTCCCGGACGGTCAGCGGCCGCCAGCCGCCCTGATCCAGGGCGCGGCGCAGTGTCCAGATGGACAGCCCCCAGGCCTTGGCCGCCTCTGACATGGTGCTGTAGGCCACGCCGTCCACTATGCACTTAACCCCCGCGCCCTTGCGGCAGGGGTGGTGTCCCGGGTTAAAGGCCACTGTCACCTCCCCGCCACCTGCGGCCGGGAACCGTCAGCGCCTGCTCCAGGCTCCATCCCAGGAGCAACCGCCCCCGCACCCTGCGGGAGGTCTGCCCCCAGGCAACGCACATCGCTTCGGCTGATGGGAAGATCCTCCCGGTGTGATCCTGCCGGGGCATCCGGATCGGGGGCGGCGGCTCAGTCAGCGACCGCTCCAGGCTCCACCCCGCATTGACCCGGCCGAGCCAGGTACGCCTATCAATCCCCCACGCCCGGCACATGGCGGTGACCGACCGGAACTCCCGCCCGGTGTGATCGGTCACGGGGCGGCCCTCATGGCGGCGGGTCCACATGGGCTGCGCCGTCAGTGCCGTCTTAAGACTGACGCCCCGCTCCAGCCGCTTGGTCACTGTGACGTATGGGATCCCCCACGCCGCGCACATCGCTTTGACCGTGGGGAACTCCCTCCCGGTGTGATCGGTGCAGGCGCGGTAAGAAAGGCGCCCGGGGTGCAGGATCCATTTGTCCGCATAGCCACGGCGGATCCGGAGCCGGATAGTCCCCTCGGGGATCCCTGTTTGCAGGGACAGAGCCACCGCGGCCTTGTAATGACTGGGGTACGTCACCCCGGCTATGGTGACGGGCTCATGCTCTCTGATCATCGCTCATTCTCCCCTCACTCACCGTCCAACTCCGCGAACCATCTGTCTGGATCTTCCATCGGCTCCACAAAAGCCGGATCACGCAGGACAGGGGGCGGGGCGTCATACAGCACCCCGGCAAATGGATCCCGCAAGTTGATCTCGTAGAACTGCACCCACCGGATCTCCGCGTCGGGGCGGCTCCGGATCCACTCATTGACCCGCAGCTCCCACTCTTCTGTGCTGCCCCCGGCGGGCAGATCGATCATTTTGAACTGTCGCATTTTTTGCTCCTAAAAAGGCGGCCGGAGCCGCCCCAGATCTTCACTTAGCACAAGGTCAATCGGTTAGAACGGCGGATCCTCATCAAAAACGCCGCCGTAGTTACCCTGGGCAGGCTGCGCAGGTGCCGCAGCAGCAGGGGCGCCGTACCCGGCGGCAGGATAACCAGCAGGAGCCGCCGTAGGTTGCGCTGTTGCGACCGCCGCGGGGGTGCCGTACCCGGCAGCAGGATAACCCGCAGGGGCCGCCGTGGACTGGGCAGGCTGGGCCGCGGGGGCATACTGGGCTGACGCGGCGGCGTCCTGAGTGCAGTCAGGGTAGGCGGAGGCATCCGGCCGGGCCGACCCGCTGAAAGGATCTGCGTAGGCTTTGAACTGGACGCTGATCAGCCCGGCGGCAATTCCGCTCTTGATCACGCTGCCGTTGCCGCCCCGGACCTCGTAGGCGTAAATGTCCACAAATGCGTTTACGCGGTAACCCGCCACAAACTTCTGACGGATCTCTTCCTGGGAGATCACCAGGTTGATGGGATTGGCGTCCCGCAGCTCCGGCCTGTTTTTACTCCGGGCGTTGATGTAGAGCATACCGTGATAGCCGTCAGGCACCTTCTCCTTGTCATCGCCGCGGCGCAGGGGGCTCTTGTCGGGGTGCTGGAGCATGGCCTGGGCCCTGTCGCCCCAGGCGGCGCAGGCGACCTCCCAGATTGCCTTCTTCACGGTCTCCACGGTGGGGTTGGCAGGATCCAGCAGGAAGGTGGCCTGATACTTCAGATCATCCGACCCGGCCATGGCGGGCTTCGGCTCATCCAGTGCGGGGTAGGACAGGCGGGCGTCGCCTATGAACACTCTAACGGTTTTCTTTGCCATTTTAATTAACTCCTAATTAGCGATTTTACGATTTTGCGGTTTTCTTGCCCTTGCGGGACTTTTTCTCCGGGACGGGAGCCGGGACGGTGCCCTTGCTCTCGTCCGGGAAATCTGCTGCGGTCAGCGGCGTCCACGGCTCCCGGGGATCGCTCTCCGGCACAACTGCGGGCTTCGGCTCGCTCCGGGTGATCTCACCCTGGACCGCCTGCCACTGCTCCTCGGTGATCTGCCCTGCCTTCACCAGTTTCTCTGCCTGGGTAGGGCTGATCAGCTCCCGGACAAAGCGCAGACTGTCCGGGACGCCCTTTTCCGCCAGTGCGCGATCTGCGGCGGCTTTGTCTCCCCACTTCCTGGGGCCAGCGCGGCCCGCGACCAGCTTCCACCCGGGGATCGAGCGTCCTTTCAGCAGCTCTTCTTCAGCCACCTGCCTCATGCCGTCAATCCAGGACTGGATCAGATCCAGCTTGCCCAGGGTCTCCCCGATCATGTCGGTGTCCAGCTTCGGGACTGCGCTCTTCAGCTCCGGCAGCCCGGCGGCGGTAAGTGCAAACCGCGCCAGCTCCCGGCAACGCCCCCTGGCAGGGCAGAACCGACACTGCGGCAGACCGGGGCAAAGGTGCCACTCGGCCGTCTCATCGGTGGCCATCTCCCTCCGGGCCTCCGCCGCCGCCTTGCTGATCGTGTCCAGCCGTGCCTCCAGCTCTGCCGGGGTCATGGTCCACTCGGACACATGATCCAGCCGGGGCTGGATGATAATGAGCCGGATCTGCGCCAGCTCCTCATCCATCATCGGCGCGAAAGTCCGCACCGCGGCGCCTGCGTATATGGTGAGCTGGGGATTTTCCACCGCGTCCACCTTGACGCCCTGGCCAAACTTCAAATCGGCGATCACCAACTCGGATCCACGGAGGATCACCGCGTCGGCCGTGCCTCTTGCTCCTTCCTCTCCGGTGATCTCAGTAAGGGACAGGCGCTGCTCCGTGAAAAGGTCACCCCCCAGGCTCTTGACGTAGTCCACATAGTAGCGGACGGGCTCTGCCATGGCGGCGGTGTCATAGGTCTCTCCGGTGAGCCCCACCAGATCGGCGATCTCCCCCTCGGTCAGCTCTTCCCGGCCGGACAGCCGCACCTCTGCCAGCTTATGTGCCCAGGTGCCCTCAGCCGCGTAACTGGAGCCCGTGTCCCCGATACCCTTGGACATGGGCACCGATCCGGGGCACCGGATCCACCTGTGCGCCGCTGACGGCGCCAGCTCTGCGTGTCCGCTCATAACAGCCCCCGGTCCTTAAAATACTTGTAGTAGTCCCCATAGCGCTCATGGGGCAGGTCGATCAGCTTCTTGACCCCGCAGGATGCCAGAAACTCCTTTAACACGTCAGAGTGCCCTTCTGCGGCCATCCGCAGTCCCAGGGTCTTGGCCTCCTTGTAGTTGGTGGGGATCGGATCTGCCGGAGCAGGTGCAGGAGCCGGGGCAGGTGCAGGAGCCGGGGCAGGTGCAGGAGCCGGGGCAGGAGCCGCAGGCGCAGGAGCCGCAGGCGCAGGAGCCGCAGGGGCAGGAGCCGCAGGGGCAGGAGCCGCAGGGGCAGGAGCCGCAGGGGCAGGAGCCGCAGGGGCAGGTGCCACTGGCGCAGGAGCCGCAGGGGCAGGTGCCACTGGCGCAGGAGCCGCAGGGGCAGCGGGTGCCGGGACTGTCAGCACCGCGGGCGCAGGAGCCGCAGGGGCAGCGGGTGCCGGGACTGTCAGCACCGCGGGCGCTACCACCGTTGCCGGAGCAAGGTCAAGGCCGTGGGTGGGGGCTGGGGCCGGAGCGGCTTTCACCACCAGTACATCCTTCAGCGCCTCCCCCAGGGTCTTGATAGTTTCTGTGTTTGCCTTAACGGCCTCGGTTAAGGCCTTCAGATCATCCTCAATCATGCTTATGCTCTCCTATACTGATAAAAGCAATCGTGGATCTTTTCCTCGGTCTCATCGTCCACCACCCCGCTGGGGATGGACAGATACGGATACATCCAGTCTTCCCGAATGACCGCCGGGTTAATCTCGTGGAGGAACATCCCCTTGTTCCGGTAACCCGCGGACTTGATGACCGCGGCGACCACCAACACCAGGATCGCCTTTGGCAGGCAGTTAAAGTCCCCCCAGAGCCAGCGCAGGTCGTGGTGCCCGGCGCGGCCGCTCCAGTTCTTCATCATCTCCTGCCGGACATCACCGCTCCGGCCAATCAGCCGCCAGGCAAGGTGGTAATCGCCGGGCTCAGGCAGGCACTCCAGCCATGCCTCGTCGGCCTCATTACGATAGGTGATGTGGATCCGGCCGTCCTGATAGCCGATCAGATCGGGGGTCAGGGTGATATGATGGCCGTTGTGAAGGCACTCAAAGCACTGCTGGTGGGGGTTGAAGTACCACTCAGAAACAGAGTCCCAGTTGTTGCTGATGTCAAGCGGGTTAAACTGTCTCAGCCCGCGGTATGTAAATCCTGCCATGTCTTTCTCCGATGTTGCAATTTAGCGATTTTCCGTTTTTCGCCCCGGTTTCCCGTTGCTTGTCCATGATTATACGCCTGCCGGGAGTTGTTGCAATAGTGCAACAATTTTTATTTACCGATCTGCAATCACGATCACAAAATTACCGATCCGGGGCTTTTGCAGAGCGGATCCGGGCATCCTGCGGGCTGATCCGATCACATTTTGCCCAAAGTAACCTTGCCTCCTTCCCCTCTAGGGATATAATTGAGCGTTGCACATTTGCAACAAATAATCTTATACCGGAGGATCTTATATGATCACATCTACAACCGGAGCCGACACGGCTCCATCCGAGCCGCGCCCTGTCGCGTTTGGCACTCCCGGGGCGTCTCTCGCCGCCGTCCTGGCACTGGATGATAAGCACATGATCGCCACCTTCCGGCGGCAGGGTATGTCCAATGCGCAGATCGGGCACATGATCGGCGCTTCCCGGGCTGCCGTTTACCGGGCCGGACGCGGCCTCCACGGTCTGCGCGCCCGGGCCCACGCCGCCCTGCAGATCGCTTATCTATCCTTACCCGTCCCTGCTGGAAAAGGAGCCGACCATGACACAGCTCAATCCGCCGCCGATTGACGCACCCGCCCAGGCACCCGCTGCGGGCGCCACGCCCCAGGAGTGGGGCACGGTTATGGGCTCCGATCTGCTGATGTCCCTGGCAGTCCCTATCGTCTCCAACCCCGCCGTCCCCCGTGATCCCCTGTCCCGGCTCCCCGATGAGTCCCTGGGCAAGGTGCCCTCGGTCAAGACCTTCCGGGGCACCATCACGGGGCTCAAGGGCTGGCAGACCGCGCGCCTGTCCTTCCTGGGTCTCACCAGGTACGCCGCCGATCCGGATTACGGTTACGGGATCCGCACTGGGATCCGGGGAGTGATCGCCGCCGATTGCGACACGGACGATCTGGAGATGTCCGTCACCGTCATGCAGTTGCTGTGCGACTCCCTGGGGCTGGATCCAAAAGATCTGCCCATGCGCACCCGCGGCGGTCACCGCTGGGCCTGTCTGCTCCATGTCCAGGGGCTGACCGGGAAGCCTAACAAGGAGACCGTCCACTTTAAGGGCGGCGACAAGTTGGAGCTGCTGGGCTATGGGCAGCAGCTCGCCTGCTGCGGCCGTCACCCCTCCGGCTCCCGCTACTGCTGGACACTAGGGCCCGGCGGAAGGGACATCCACGGCCCCCGGCTCATTGAGACCGACTGCGCCGCCCTTGCCCGCTTCCGGGAGGCCCTGCGCCCCTGGGAGGTGAAGTCCAGCGGCGGCGGTGAGGCCACCCCGCGGCAGATCGCCGAGTCCTATCAGGCCCCCGACGGCCTCGCTGACTGGCTCCGGGCATCCGGCAGGGTGCTGGCGGTCAACCGGGACGGCGGTCTCTGTATCACGTGCCCGTGGGAGCACCAGCACACCAAGCGCGGCGCTCCCGGGGAGACCGTTTACTTCCCCGCCGGGGTCAACGGCTACTCCTCCGGCGGCTTCAGGTGCCTCCATGCCCACTGCGATCACCGCACTGCGGACGATCTGCGGATCTGGGCCCGCACTGAGGGCTGGGAGGGTGAGGTGCCCGTCACCGCCTACCCCACGGAAGAGCCTTCCGGCACCGCCGCCGGAGATAAAACGCCTAAAAGCCCCGATTTAGCCGTTAAAAATGCGGAAATCCCGCAAAAAGCACCCTTAAAAACGCAAAATAGCACCAATAACCCGGGAATTGACTCCGGCGACGGCGCGGGGACCAGGGAAAGGGAGCGGCAGGCCCCAGGGAGCGACGCGGCCCTGGGACAGGGGACAGCGGACTCCGGGGAGCCGGACGGCCCCACCGCCGCCCAGCAGCTCACCGCGTGGCTGGATCAGAAGACCGGACTCTTCAAAACCTGCGCCACCACCCTCCAGCTGGTGCTGTCCGATCCGGTGCTGTGCGGTATGGACATAGCTTATGACACCTTCCGGGGGCAGATCGTCCTTCGGGAGCATAACAGCCCCGCCAATGCCTGCCCCCTGGGCGGCTGGCGGCAATTCTGCGACGCGGAGAACTTTGCCCTCCGGGTGCGCCTGGAGAACCCCATCATGCGTTTCAAGCCGGGGAGCATATCAAAGGATCTGCTGTATGACGCCGTGAACCACCGCGCGTCCCAGAACCATGTGGACATCATGCAGAACTATCTCGCCGCCGCCCTGCCGGAGTGGGACGGGGTACACCGGGCAGAGCGGTTTTTTATAGACTACGGCGGCGCGGAGGACTCGGAGGTGACCCGGGCCGCCGGGCGCTATCTGTGGGGTATGCTCTACCGCCGCGCTTCCTCCCCGGAGCCCTGCAAGGCTGATATAAGCATAATCATGACCGGGCTCCAAGGGGCCCATAAGTCCTCCTCCGTCCGCGCCCTGGCCCTGGAAGAGGACTTTGCCGCAGAGCTGGACTTCCGGCAGGACAATAAGGAGCTGGCCCTGCAGATGAGCGGAATGACGGTGATTGAGGTCCCGGAGATGCAGGGCTTCTCCCGCCGTGAGAACTCCGATCTTAAGGCCTTCCTCTCCCTGGATCGGGATCGTTACCGGGTCATGTACTCCCAGGACATCCGCACCGTGACCCGGCGCTGCCTTTTTGTGATGACCACTAACGAGCAGCAGATCCTCCGGGACGCCACTGGCTCCCGGCGGTTTGCCGTTATTGAGGTGACCCGGATGGAGGACGATCTGATCCGGAGAGACCGCCTCCAGCTGTGGGCGGAAGGGCGGCAGATCTTCCTGGAGGAGGGTGCCAAGCGCCTGCATACCCGCCTGGAGCGCGCCGCCGCTGAGGCGGAGCAGAACATCTGCTACGCCACCCAGGACGCCTGGGCGGATGATATTGCGGAGTTTATCGCAGCCCAGGAGAAGAAGCCGGAGGGCACCCGCTATCCGCTGAGCACCAGCGCCATCCTCCAGTACGCACTCAACATTGACCGGGGGCAGCGCCGCCTCCAGGATCAGCAGCGCGTGGCGGAGATCATGCGAACACTGGGCTTCCGGCTGGAGAAGGGATCTGCCCACCGGATCTCCGGCTTCCCGGGGACCCACCGGGTGTGGCAGCGCGTCACGCCCCCTCCGGTAAAGCCGGAGAAGGATGGCAAATAGCGGACCCATTCCGGGCTGTTTTTGACCCCCGCTTCAGGCCCCCGATCTGACCTATCGGGGGCCTGTTTTTTGGTCCGCGACCCTTTGCAACCTGCTAAAGGTCAGACTTGCAAAAGGTCACCCTTTGCAAATGACCCTTTGCAACCCCTTCCGGGTGACCCTTTGCAAGGGTGGAAAACCCAGGAAAATCAATGGCTTAACCCCTCCGGATGACCCTTGCAGCGACCCTTGCAGGTATGGCGACATGAAAGGTGATCACGATCACGATCAGATCTACCCCCTTGCAAAGGGTGAAAGCCAGTAAAATCAATGACTTATGCCCACGCGACCCTTTGCAACCTGCTAAAGGTGACCCTTTGCAAGTTTCCGGCTAAAATGACCCTTTGCAGGGGCGAAATCGTACAAAAAACAGGCAATTTGCGTCTCGGTTACACCCGGTTACAAAACCAGTGACAACGGGGTAAAGCCTTATGCCACCGTGCTTTGTGGGGCAAAATGTCACGGTTACATTTTTTTCTCTGTAGTGGTGGAGAAGAGAGGAGTAGTGCAACAGGTAAAATATGGTGGTGTAATATGGGGAGGGGGTAGTGGATTTATGTCACGGTTACAAATCGGCCGGAAAAGCCCGGTGGGATAAGGTGTCACCGCGAATTGTCACCGGATGTAACCGGGACTTAAATTGTTCATTTTTTGACCAGCTGTAAACCCCTCAAGACCGGAGAGCGCCGCCGGAGGGCGGTCCGAAACCGGATTAAAAGCGACCTTTTGCAACCCCTCCCGGCAAGCGCAGAATTGTATAAAAAACGACCACTTGTAAACCACCTCGGAAAGGCATGGAATTGTATAAAAAATGACCACCAGTAAACCCCGCCCGGCGTGGGCAAAAATGACCTTCCCCCAGGAGCTGATGGGGAGGATGGCGGCGTACACCCGGAACCCGGAAACCGGGGAGGCGGTTTTCCACCGCGGCCCGATCACCCGGCGGGACTTCTGGGGGCGGCTCCAGTTGAGCCGCGTCCCTGCGGGGCACGGTGCCTGGGCGCGGTGCGGCCCAGGAGGGTATATCGCTCTGACCTGCACCCCCTGGGACGAGCCGGAGGGGGCGACGGACACTGAGATAGCGGAGCGCCTGCTGGCCCTGCTGGGGACGGTGGTGGGCACGGCAGAGCCGCCTCCGGTGCGGCTGGTGGGGGACAGCATGATCCACGGCTGGGCGGCCCTGCTGCGGGTGGATGAGGCGCGTCTGATGCAGCCGCCGCGCTCCCTGGCGGGCGGGTGGATCATCCGTCTGGGGGTGGAGCAGGGAGAGGGCGGGCCTGCCGAGGATGGGGGTATGGCGCTTTTTGGCCTTGACCCATATCTCCGGGAGTACACCTGGCCCCGGGGCTTTGGAGAGGTGCCCATGACCCGGGAGCGGGTGCAGGCGTACATGGCCGCGGCGGATGCCCTGCTGGGGGCGCGGGGGCGTAAAAGAAGGACTTGGTGGCGACCGCAGGCGCTGGAAGATTTGTCCGGCGCCTGGCAGAGACCGGAGGACTGGCCACTGCTGCGGAACCGTTGCACCCGGGAATGGCGGAAGGGGCTGTTTGCCGATGATGGAAGGAGGCGGGAGATCCAGGACAGGTTGCGGGGGTGGATGGCGGAGAATGAGCGGCGGCGCTGGCCCGTGCCGCCCTCCCTGGAATATATCGCCTGGCACTTCCTCCTGGTGGACTTGTGCGAGGAGGGCACCGCGCGGCTGGAGCAGGGCCTGCGGGATGCCCTCCACGCCCTGGGCTACCGGGAGTACACCGTGCGATCCCGCGGCGGGTGCCGATTTGCTAAACTGTGGACACGATCACGGGCGGTGGCGTTGACGGCGTGCAGGTTTTAGGATATTGCGTATAATGGCAAGAGGGGATCTATATCATGCACAACTACTACGATAATCTCACGGACTGGCTCCAGGCGCACCCGGTGACCACTGGCGGCGGTCTGGCGCTGGTGCTCACGGGACTGCGGATCGGGCTGTCAGAGACAAACCGATCCTTCGGCTTTGTCTGCCTGGAGGGGCTGAGTTGCGGACTGCTGTCCATGGCCCTGTCCCAGTCGGCTATCGGGCTCCTGGGGGTGGACAGCTCTGTGGGGATGCTGATAGGTGCCACGGCGGGCTTTATCGGCGTGGACAGGCTCAAGCTGGCGCTGATCAAGATCCTGGACTTATGGCTGGCCCGTGCCGCCCCCGGGAGCGGGGAAAAAGCGGGCGAAAATCGCAACGGCAACGATGAGCAATAGGGGACAAAGGCATGACAGATAACGGGCCAAAAATCCGCAAATCTGCGGGGCTCCTGGGCGGGGAGGTCTGATGGCCCTGCTGATGGCAGAGAGGAACAAGAATGGCAAGGAGAGCAAGGACAGCCCCGGTGGCACCGGAGGCGATTGACCTGGATGATTTGCGGGCGCGGGCGCGCCTTCTGGGGCGTGATCCGCAGGAAGAGGACATAATGGACTCCCCGCGGCTGTCGCGGGTATATCAGGCATATGGCTATGTGAGCAAGCTGGACTGGGAGGCGGCCTGCCGTAAGCGCCCGGAGCTGGTGAGCGTGATCCGGCAGGCGGCGGCGGATGGCATGATGGAGCTGGAGTCCAAAATGCGGAGCCTGTTCCTGGAAGGGGACAGCGTGCCCGCGGGAACTTTCCTGCTTAAGGGACTTGATCCGGGCGTCTATGGTGACAAGACCGACGTCAAAATGACGCAGAGCGTAACCTTCCGTGATCCGCTGGAAGATGTGCCGGACGATGAGTTGGCGGATCGTCTGACAACGATCCTGGGCGCGCGGGCGCGCTGGGGCAAGGCGGAGACCGATGGGGCGGATCAGTAACGAGGAGCGGCTGGATCGTGACCGGGCCTATCTCCGGACGGCAAACCGCCGGGAGATGGAGCGGAGCCTGCTGGGCTTCACCGTGGTCACCTATCCGGGGCATTATGACGTGGGGTGGTTCCACCTGGAGCTGTGCGATCTGCTGGATCGCTTCCTGGTGGCGGTGGCAGAAAAGCGATCCCCCCGGATCATTGTGACGGTACCGCCCCGGCACGGCAAATCGGAGCTAATTTCCCGGCGCTTTCCCGCCTATGCCCTGGGCAAATACCCCGATCTGAATGTGATCTCCTGCTCGTACAGCGATGACCTGGTCAAGCGTTTCAGCCGGGACGTGCAACGGATCATGGACAGCCCGATTTACCGGAGCGCCTTTCCTGATGTGGTTCTCCCCCGGTCTGAGGCGGTGGCGGCCGATCCAGGGAGATCCAAACTTTACACCCGGACGGCGGATCTGTTTGAGCTGCCGGGGCACAAAGGATCCTACCGCGCTGCGGGTGTCGGCAGCGGCATAACGGGTATGGGCGCGGATCTCCTGATCATAGACGATCCGATCAAGGACGATGAGCAGGCCCGGTCGGCAAATCTGCGGCAGTCCCTTTGGAACTGGTACACCTCCACGGCATACACCCGCCTGAGTCCCGGCGGCGGGGTGATTGTTGTTATGACCCGCTGGCACATGGACGATCTGGTGGGCCGTCTGCTGGCAGAGCAGGCTGAGGGCGGCGACAAGTGGGAGGTGTTTGACTTCCCGGCGATTGCAGAGCGGGAGGAGCCGCACCGCCATATCGGGGAGCCGTTGCACCCGGAGCGCTATGGCCTGGACGCGCTCAAGGCGATCAAGGCCGCGGTGGGGACCAGGGTATGGTCTGCGCTGTATCAGTGCCGCCCGGTGCCGGACGGCGGCGGGATCATCCATGAGGACTGGATCCAGTACTATGACACGCCGCCAAAAGAATTTGAAAAAATGGTCATGTCCTGGGATATGACCTTCAAGGATGCCGACACGTCGGACTTTGTGGTAGGGCAGGTGTGGGGCCGCGTTGGAGCCTGCTTCTATCTGCTGGATCAGGTGCGTGGCCGCTGGTCTTTTGTGGACACGGTGGCGCGGGTGGTGGCCTTGTGCCAAAAATGGCCGCGGGCAACCCGGCGGCTGATTGAGGATAAGGCTAACGGCAGCGCGGTGATTGACGTCCTGCGGAGACAGGTGCCGGGGATCATCCCGATAACGCCAAAGGACAGCAAAGAGGCCCGGTGCAACGCCGTGAGCACCCTGTTTGAAGCGCACAACGTGATCCTCCCTTCCCCGCGGCGGGCGCCGTGGATCCGGGATTATGTGATGGAGCTGATCCAGTTTCCGGCGGGGGCGCATGACGATCAGGTGGACGCCACGACCCAGGCCCTGGCAGACTTGCGGACAGGTGGCCGCATACACGCGGCGAATATCCTGGCACTGGCGGGGGTGCATTGATGGCAGACAGCAGGAAAAAGAAAAAGGGCAACGGCCCGCGGGAGGTGATAATCATGGCGCACGATAAGACGATCAGCCCGGGTGCGATGGCGGACTTGCAGGTGCCGCCGCCGGACTCCCTGGGGAGTGTCAAGACCCTGGGGGACGCGCAGCGCGTCTTTGGTCTTCCGGTCACCCTTGCCGATCCGGAAGGGGCTGGGATGAGTCCGGAGGAGATCGATCAGCGGGACATGGCCTTTGACCACGGTCTGGCGGCCATGGCTGACAGTCTGGTGGGGCACGCTGAGGATCTGGGGCAGTTTCCCATGACCTCCTTTGTGGGGTACGGTGTCCTTCAGCAAATTGCTCAAAACGGCATGATCCGGACTTGCATACAGACCGTGGCGGACGATTGCACCCGGGAATGGATCGAGCTGACCGGAGGCGATGAGACCCCGCAGGAAGATCTTGACCGTCTGGCTGAGTCCATGGAGCGGCACAAGCTGCGCAAACTGTGGGCCGACGCGATCGCCACCATGGGCTATATGGGCGGCGCGCTAATTTACATTGACACCGGGACGGACGATCCCTCCCTGCCCCTGCGGCTGTCGGAGACGTCAGATGAGCTTCAGCCCGGGGGCAAGCTGCGCTTTGTGCTGGTGGATCCGGTCAACGTGTCCCCGGGGCTGTATAACGCCACCGATCCGCTGCGGCCCGATTACATGACCGATCCGGAGTACTGGATCGTGCTGACAAAGCGGGTACACAAGACCCGGCTGATCATCCTCCGGGATAACCTTCCGCCTACCCTGCTCCGGCCCGCGTACAACTTCATGGGCATCCCCCAGGCGCAAATCCTATGGGATTATGTGCTCCACTGGAACCGGGCCCGTGTGAGTGCGGCGGATATTCTGGAAAAACTTAATTTGATGGTTTTTCAGACAAATACTGAAGACCTTTTATCGCAGATGAACGGCGTCTCCCAGCTGGACGCGAAAATGCTGGCGCTGACCCGCTATCGGAGCAATAACGCGGTGCTGGTCTGTGATCGCAACATGGAAGACGTAAAGAACGTGACCTTAACGATCTCCGGCGTCACTGAGGTTGTGCGGCAGGCTTTGGAGTTTATCGCGGCGATCAACCGGACTCCGGCGGTCAAGCTGCTGGGGATCAGCCCTTCCGGCTTCAACGCCACCGGGGAAAGCGACATCCGGAACTACTATGACCATATCGCGTCAAAGCAGGAGCTGCTGCGGGACGGGATCCAGCGGGCGATCACTTGCTTGCAGTTGCACCTGACCGGGAAGATCGATCCGTCAATCTCTTTTGACTTCAACCGCCTGGGCGCCGATGATGCCGCGGCGGATGCGCAGGTGGGCGCCACGGTGGCACAAACCCTGTCCGGTCTGCTTCAGGGCAACGTCATATCAGCGGAGGAGGCCCGGCAGCGGGTTAAACAAGATCCGCGGATGGGGCTGGACTTTATCTCCGACGAGGCGCCGGAGCCTAACGAGGGCGCTGACGTGCAAGGCGGGGATGAGCTGGATCAGCTGGTGGCGTCCTTCATGGCCGATCATCCTGGCCCCGGCGTCGCCGCGGCTCCGGCAGGAGGGGAGCAGGCCCCCGGGGAGACAGGAGTCCCTGCCGGGGGTGAGTCCGCCGTTGCTGAGGTGGCGCGGGCATGACGGCCCGGCGCCCCCGGGTGCTGCCTGCCCAGGAGGGTAACGCGGGCGTGGCGGCGGCGTATGAGCGGGAGATCCTGGCGCTTATGCGCCGGGTGTCCGCCGTATACCGTAAAAATGCGATCTTATATGTTAAGCGCGTCACAGATGAGACAAGATCACCCGTTGCGAGTGACGCTTCCTTGCGTACAATGCTATCTGGAGTGGTGGACTTTTTGTCCACCCTTGGATCTGCTGTTATGGGTTTTGCCCAGCGGCGGATCTTGCGTATAGCGGCAAAATACGCCGCCCGGAGTGCCGATCATGCCGCCGCGTCGCAGGTTAAGGCGATGGAGAAGGCGGGCATATCGGGTGCGGCGATCCGGTCAAGGCTCAAGCCGCCGGGGAAGACGCTCCCGATCACCGTGGAAGCGCCTCCCGTCCCCCTGGGCCGTGCGGCCGCCGGGGGTGGTGGCGGTATGCTGGGAGGCGGAACCGCGGTTACGGTCCGGCAGCCGGAGAACCTGGCAGGCGTGATCGTCACCAGGGCCGGGCGCGAGCTGGGGGCCCTGGGTATAGGCGAGCGGGGCACGGTGGCATGGAGCGACGTCCCCGGACAGCGCGAGCAGGCCACGGAGGCGGTCTACAACGATCCCCTGGCACCAGGAGTCAACCGCAGGATGTGGCGGGAAGGCGGCAGGCGTTTCAGGGAGCGGATCAGTCTGGCGAGTCAGTACATCAGCCCGGGAGCCCGGGCCGCGCTGCCGGAGTTGATCCAGCAGAACGCGGACCGGATCGCCCTGCTGACCCGGCAGCATATTGACACGGTGCAGGAGCAAATCGCCGCGGCCTTTGAGAAGGGGATGAGCGTCCCGGAGATGGAGGCGCAATTTGCTGACCTGGACTTCCGCCGGGACGTCGTACACCGTATGGCCATTGACGCGGTCAACAAGGTGCAGGAGTCCGTCAAAAGGGCAAATGATGAGGCCATGGGCTTCACGGAAGGCGTCTGGATCCATGTCCCGGGGCAATTTGAGTCCCGGCAGAGTCATATCAAGATGAACGGGAAGCGGTTTAATCTCCAGCAGGGGATGTTCGATCCGGAGGTCAACCGCTTCATCCACTGTGCGGAATTGCCCTACTGCCGCTGTATATATCGGACTGTGATCCCGGAGGATCTGCTAGATGGGTGATGTGATCGCTTTTGACCGTGCAAGCGTCCGCACAATGGACGATAACGGCTTCATGCACGTTAAGATCAGCCCCCTCACAAAAGAACAGGTGGCGCCGTACTATGGCCGGGAGATCCCCGGTTACCGGGAGCTGGGGCTGGATCCGGACAAAATCTACTACGGCTACAGGCCCGCGGAGGAACTGAGCAAGCCGGAGACGGTGGCAAGTTTCAACGGGATCCCTGTCCAGCTCCGGCACCATGCGGAATTTGCCGACGCGCCCGCCCGGGAGACCAGGGTGGGGGCAACGGGCACCGACGCCGAGTGGCAGGCGCCCTATCTGATGAACAGTCTGACAATTTTTGACGCTGACGCACAAAAGGCGATCAATTCAGGCGCTTTGAGAGAGCTGTCCGCGGCGTACCATTACCGCCCGGAGATGAAGGCGGGCGAGTTTAACGGGCAGCATTACGACTTTATTATGCGGGACATCCGCGGTAACCACCAGGCCCTTGTGGAAGAGGGCAGGGCGGGCGCAGATGTCCTAGTCTATGACAGCAAACCGGGAGCAAAGATGAATAGACTTGAGGAGATCAAGGCCAAACTGGCCGAGCTGACCGAGGAGGTCGACGCCGCGCTCAAGACCGGACAGGACGAGGAGCCCGCAGACGGCGGCCCCCTGTCGGATGAGGAAGAGGCAACACTGAAGGGCCTGCTTGCGCGCTACGAGAAGTACAAGGGACAGGAGCAGGAGCCCGTCGCCGATGAGGAGGAGGAGCCCGCCGCCGAGCCCGCTGAGGGTGAGGAGCCTGCCGCCACCGATGAGGAGGAGGCGCCCGCCGCCGAGCCCGCCGAGGGCGAGGAGGGTGAGGAGCCTGTCGCCACCGATGAGGAGGAGGAGGCCGCCGCCGAGCCTGCCGAGGGCGAGGAGGATGACCTGTCCAAGATGGCCGAGTGGCAGCCCACCGAGGACGAGTGCAAGATGCTGAAGGATGCCGGGTACGACTCCGAGCCTTTGGAGTTCCAGCGCGCCTTTGCCGATGGCGTTAAGTACGGCGAGGAGAAGATGCGCACTGAGCGGGGCAAGTTGGACAAGGAGCACGAGTCCGAGGGGGAGAAGAAGGCCCTGGGCGAGGACTCCAAGCTGCGGGACAGTCTTAACCGGATCGCCCGTGGTCAGGTGGCTGACTGGCTGACCGCCGCCGAGGACGTCAAGCCTGTCCTGGGCAAGATCAAGCTGGGAGCCTTTGACTCTGCGGCTGACGTCTACCTGGCAGCCTGCAAGGAGATGGGCGTCAAAGCAACCCGCGCCACCGCCCGGGACGTCTTCCGGGGTGTCCGGACCGCCAGCAAGAAGCGGATCGCCGCTGACGCCCGCCCCGCCGGGAAAGCCGCCAACGCGATTGACATGATCCTCAGCAAAGTTAGAGAATTGTAAACAGGAGTTAATAAAATGGGACTTCAGACAACCGTTAATATCAACCCCGCGCTGGGCATCCCCGGCACCGCCGCGTCCTTCCAGGGTCTCGTGTCCACCGTCAAGCAGTATCAGTCTGACGGCACCGCCACCGCTGGCACCTTTGCCCTGCCTTCCACCAACAGCGTCAACACCGGGGGCGCCGCCGCCTCTGCAGGCTTTGTGGGGCTGGCTAACAGCAACGCCACCGCGGCTGTGGGCCTTGTGACCCGGGTGATCAGCGCCGCCACCGCTGCGGGCACTGACGCCTCCCTGGTCTATCCTGCCGGGGACGCCGTGACCGTGGCTCTGCGGGGCGCGTACTACATCGCCGCCACCGGGGCCGCCACCGTGGGACAGAAGGTGCTGGTCACCGTTGCCACTGGCGCGATCAGCTTCGGCTCCAGCGCGAGCACCGGAGAGATTGACACCGGGTGGACCGTACAGACCGCCGCGGCATCCTCCGGCGACATCATCATCATCGCTAATTTTGGCTGATCGGGAGACTTTAAGATATGGCTAGCAAAGCATTTTTGGAGGCAAAGCGGAAGGGCATTTCCTCCCCGTATGCCAAGGACTTCATGGCCTTTGACAGCGTCAACGGGCACGCCGTGGTGGACTATGACCGCACCGCCCGCATGATCGCGCAGGACGCCACCATCACCGCCGGGAACGTGGGGATCCCCTCCGCCCTGGTGACCGTGATCGATCCTACCGTGACTGAGATCCTGTTCTCCGCCATGAACGCGAGCCGTCTGGCGCAGGAAGGCCGCAAGGGTGACTGGACCGATAAATACATGAATTTCGCCGTCACTGAGTACACTGGCGACACTACCCCTTATTCCGACTATGCGGATAACGTGGCAAGTGATGTCAACATTGAGGCTCCGGCCCGGGAGAATTATCTCTTTCAGACCGTGATCAGGTACGGCGATCTGGAGATGGCCACCGTGGCCCGTGTCCGCCTTAACCTGGCATCCGAGAAACAGAAGGCCGCCGCAACCATCCTGGCTAAAGCTCACAATAAGTTTTATCTCTACGGTGTGGCCGGAAAGAAGGTCTACGGTATGCTCAACGATCCTTCGCTTCCTGCGACCGTCAGCCCCGGCTCAGTGACTATCGGCGGCAGCACCTACAGCACCTGGGCAGATAAGATCGATCATGCAGGCGGCGACGCGGCAAACTTGATCTACAACGACGTGCTGAAGCTGTATAGCGCCCTGGCTGCGGCCAACGGCGGCAACATTGACACCTCCAGCCCCATTGTGCTGGCGGTGAGCAATGCCCGCGCGGCCGCGCTCAACGCGCCTAATACATACGGCTTGACCGCCGCCAAGATGCTCAAGGACAATTTCCCTGGGCTGACCATTGTTCAGCTGCCGGAGCTGTCCACCGCCTCTGGCGAGCTGCTGTATATGATCGTGCCGGAGGTGTTTGCCTCCCCCACCGCCGAGCTGGCTTACTCCGAGAAGATGCGCATGGGCCGTCTTATCCCCGAGCTGTCCAGCTTCCAGCAGAAGGCCATCGGCGGCACCTGGGGTGCTGTGATCAAGCGTCCTAGTCTGATCAAGATCATGACTGGTATCTAATCTAATCACCCGTGGATCTTCCCTGGCATGGGACCGCGCCGCCGTCACGCGGCCACTGAATGACGGCACTCACACTCATGCTAGGAGCAATTTTTATGGCAAGCAAAACCAACAAAAAGCCCGCGGAGAAAGCCCCGGTCATCGCTGACAATATCAACGAGCAGCCCGCCGTGGCTGAGTCCACTGGGGATCGTGTGACCCTTGCGGTGCACCTGCCCATGTCCCATATCATAGACGATCTGCCGGACGGTAACGGCGGCGTTAAATCCATTGAGCTGCCGGGGCTCAATGCCCCCGGCGGGATCCTGCTGGGCACCGGGGCGGCTAAAGCCGTGACCATTTCCCGGGTGGACTGGGAGAACATTCTGCGGCTCCATGGCCGGGAAAGGATGTATAACTCCTACAACGGGAACCCTCCCTGCGTTATGGAGATCAAGACCCTGGACGCGCTCAAGGGTGATGAGGTGCAGGCCATGACTCACGGTCTGGAGCCCATCAAGCCCGAGGCGGCCGGAGTCAAAGAGGCCAAGCAGGGCGAGTGACAGGAGGCGGCCGTGGCGGTGGTGACTTTCGATCCGACAGAGTTCCGGACCCTTTATCCGCGCTGGGCGGATGATACAAAGTATCCGGACTCAATGCTGACCGCGGCCTTTGACATGGCCGCCGATCTGCTGGGGGCGGGGGACAGTTCTCCCTTCCCCTATGATCCGGTGGCTGGCGTCTACACGCGCAAGCTGATCCTGGACAAGGCGACTTGCCACCTGCTGACCCTGGACACGGACATGGGCGATCAGCCCGGGCGGCTGACGTCCGCCTCCGAGGGCAGCGTGTCCACTTCCTTTGATTTGCTTAAGACCAGCAGCTTCACCGGGGACTGGTGGGCACAGACGGCCTGCGGCCGGGCTGTGTGGATGATGATCCTGCCCTATGTCCGGGGCGGCCGTCTCTACACCACCGGGGGATGGCACCCGTGGGGCTGATTTCCGGCGCCATTGATAAGGTGCGCAAGATCCTGGGCAAGATCGTTAATCCTGGCGGTGGCGGCGCTCCGGGCGGTGCCCCGTCCGCGGGAGGGACGTCGGTTGCGGCCATCGGCGGCGCTGGCTCCGGCGGCGGTGCTTCCGGTTTTTCCGGAGGATCTTCTGGCGGTGCCACCGGGAGCGGCATGGTATATGTGCGGGTGGGAGTGCTTAACAACCCCCGTGTGGCGACTTACGCAACCTATCTGGAGCGGGGCTGGGTGCAGACGGTGACCGAGGCGCAGGCGGGGTGGCTTAACACTCACGGCGGCGCGGGGATCCAGCCCGGCGCGCGCTTGATCATGGTGCCCCGGCCTACATTTGCCACGGCGGCGCAGCAGGGGAAGGAGCGCTGGCGCAAGATGGCCCAGGCGCTGGCCAGGCGGCAATCGCCGCACATTGACCTGGAGGCGATTGCCGCGGTGATCGGTGCCGATATGCAAAACGCCGTGAAGGAGATCATCGCCACGGGCGGCGGCTTTGCGGAGCGCCGTCCGCTGACCCTGGCGATTTACGCTGCGGAGCTGGCAGGAGATAACCGGGGAGCCGAGCCCGGCGCGGGCATGACCCGCACACAGCCCCTGGTCAAGACGGGGGAGTTCCTGGGCTCTATTGCCTTTGAAGTAACCGCAGGCGGGGGTGATTAATGGATCTGGTAACTGCTTTCCTGGATGGCGCGCGCTGGGCTAGACGGCGCTCCCTGGCCGCTGACGCTGACGGGGAGCACTGGATCACCGTCAACGGCGGATCCAAGACTGGCGGCAAGGGAGGCGGCTCCCACGTCAAGCTGGACGGTGAGGGGCGGATCGTTGCTGGTATGGGCGGAAAGTTCTCCGGGCGTAAAATCTCTGAGGTGCCGCGCCGGAAGGCGACTTCCTCCCCTGTCCCTGGCGGTGCCGCGCCCGCGGCGTCCCAGGTGCCCGCGGCATCCGTACAGCCCGCCACCGCCGGGGCAAACAGCGGCAACGCTGGCGGCCCTGCCGGGGGCGCTTCCTCCGGGAGCCCTGTCCGGGCGCATCCTGAGAGCGGCCGCGCCGTCCTGGACTACACGCTCCCGGACAAAGTGCCGGAGCACCTGATCCTCCAAAACCGGGACCGGAGTAACATGACGTCCACCGATCAGATCCGGCAGATCGGGCTCAATCCGGACTATGACCGGATGAGCATAAGCCGGACAATGGCAGACGGTGCGCCCATTGTTGCCTACGGCAAGATCCCCGGGGAGCAGATGGGGCGGGCAGTCCGGGTGACTGACGCCAACGGCGGGAAGATGATGGTCCAGTACGCCGTGATGGAGGCGTCTGACGTCCACGCCTCCCATAATGCAGGCGGCATATCGGATCCAAAATACTATTCCGACGATCCAACCGTAACCCGGGCGATTGCAGGCAACGGCCGGATCGCCGGGCTCCATGATGCCTACGCAAGAGGCACCGCCGGACAGTATAAGGAAGATCTGAAAAATGACCCCGATCACGGTATCGATCCGGCGGTTATCGGCAAAATGAAACAACCTGTCCTGGTCCGTGTCATGCAGCCTAAAGACATTACTCCGGACATCGGCGATCGATCCAACACGTCAAACAACCTGAGTCTGAGCGCGGTGGAGCGGGCAAAGAATGACGCGTCCCGGGTGGACTTCAAGCATATCGAGACGTATGAAGACGGCAAGCCCACCAAAGAGGCGGTCATGGACTTTGTGCAGTCTATGCCCGCGTCGGAGCAGGGCTCCCTGGTAGACACCACCGGGGCACCAACCCGGGAGGCGCAGGCGCGGATGGAGGCGGCCATTTTGGCTAAAGGCTATCCTAACGAGAAGATCATCCGCCTTGCCACGCAGGCACTGGAGCCGGAGCAGCGGCGCATAATCTCCGGGCTGACATCATCCGCCGCGGATGTGGTCAATCTGGGCGACTCCAGCGATCCGGCTTATCAGGTGGGTCCGGTTTTTGCCGCCGCCGCCGAGCGGGCGATCCGGGCCAAAAACCAAAGGCAGGGCGCCGATCTGGTGCTTAACCAAAACAGTATGGGCGCCGTCTCCGGCAACGACGAGCTGGAGAGGGAGATCGCCGCGCTGATCGTGTCCAGCGCTTCAAGCAAGCAGATCGCAGAGCGGCTGAAGACCGCCGCACGGCTGATCAAGGCTGAGGGCGATCACGCGGACGAGGATCTGTTCGGTGCCTACCAAAAGACCCCGCCGCAGGAGATCATCCGGCGGTGGCGGGAGCAGGAGGGGATCCGGTACTAATGATCAATCTCCACCATGTGGTCCGGGGCGCCATTACCTCCGTCCACGCAGACGAGCCCTGCCTGCTGATCCAGTCCACGGGAGCGACTTCCGTCAAGGGACGCATGACGGCGGGCTATGCGGCCGCGGTGGCGATGCGGGCGCAGGTGCAAACCCTGTCCGGGGACGATCTGACCGTGACCGGAGAAACGGAGCGCACGGAGCGGGATCGGAAGTTCTATCTTTACGCCGATGATCCTGTCCCTGCGGGGCAGATCCGGACCGCCGCCCGGACTGGTGATTACATTTACCGGGTAAACTGGGGGACCGTGTGGAAGGTGTATAACGTCGCGGAGGATTTTTCCGCCGCGGGCTGGGTGCAACTGCTGGCGTCTGAGCAGGTGGCAGGGGGCATCCCGGCAGGAGTGACCGAGGCGATCAACAACTATCAAGCGGGAGCCGGGACACCATGAGCGATCAGCCCCTGGATCTGCTGGGGATCGTCTTTGATTACGTTAAGCAATACGCCCAGGTGCCCGGAGCGGTGGCGGCCTATACGGACGATCAGATCATCCGCGGGCAGCAGAACGCGGCGATCCTGCCGGAGCTGACCGAGTTCAGCGTGATCACCTATCTGCGGGGAATCCGGCACGGCACCACCCTGGAGGCGCTGCCGGATGCGACGGACAAGGCACTGGTGGAAGAGAAGGTGGAGCACCTGGTGCAAGTGGATCTCTATTCCGCCGAGCCGTACACCCCGCAGGAGAGCACCCGGGAGCGGGCGCAGGCCCTGGAGATGATCAGCCGCTCCGGGGTGGGAGCGCGGTTCTTTGAGTCACAAAGCGCGGGGCTGTCCCTGCTTTATGCCGAGGACATCGGGCTCCGGCCCGGCTGGGATGATACCAAAAACTACACCGCCTGCTTCACCACCATACTACACATAGAACAGAATTTTAACATTAAATTAACTGAATTAAGTTTCACTGGGCTGAACGTGCGGAGCGTCCCGGCCCATGACGCAGCAGGACGGACAAATCAGCCCGGCTGGCTGCTGACGGAAAATGTAGACACCGATCATACATAACTGAGGGGATCATAGAGATGGCAATACCTGCTTCGGATCTGGTCAAGATCGTGCCCCGCGTGCTCGCGGGCGCTGGTCAGGATCTGGTCTTTAACGGCCTGTTTCTGACGGCCAACGCCCTTGCGCCCGCGCATGGCCTGCTGACCTTTTACAGCGCGGAGAGCGTGGCGGATTACTTCGGGGAGACTTCAGATGAAGCCGCCGCCGCCGCGGTGTATTTTGGCGGGTATAACAACTCGCTGACCAAGCCGCAGAGCGTGTTCTTCTACCGCGCCAACACTGAGGCCGTGGCAGGCTTCTTCCGGGGCGGCCCGGCTCCGGCGCTGAGCGCGATCACCGCCCTGACCACGGGCACCCTGACGGGGCAGATCGGCACTGAGGCGATCAGCCTGTCCGACGTGGATCTGTCCGGCGCAACTTCCTATTCCGCCGCCGCTGAGACCCTGCAGACCGCCCTCCGGGCCGCTGGCACTGGCACCGCGGTTACCGCCGCCACCGTGACCTATTCCAGCCTGACCGGAGCCTTCACCATCACCGCAGGCACCGCCGCCGCGGGCGTTAATGTGGACATCACCGGGGGCACCGTGGCTGAGGCCCTGGGCTTCACCGCCGCCGGGGCCGCTGTGTCTCCTGGCGCTGACGCTGAGACCTGGACACAGATCCTTAACACCGTGGCGGCACAATCGCAGAATTTCGCCACCTTCACCACCGTTACGGAGCTGACTTCCGCCGCTGACGCGCTGGCGATCGCCGGATGGGTGCAAACACAGTACAACACCGGATCGCAGTTCCTGTTCGTCCTGTGGACCACGGATGCCGCCGTGACCGTGGCAGGTGATACTACCTCCCCCGTGGCGCAGGTGCGGGCGACTGAGCCGGAGGGCGTTGCCGCCGTTTACGGCGGGATCAAGTATGCTGCTTTCATTATGGGTGCGGCCGCTTCCATCGCCTGGGATTATGCCAACAGCACGATCACCTTTGCCTTCAAGGCACAAGCCGGGCTGGGCGCCAACGTGCAGGATCAGGCGGTGGCTGCCGTCCTTAAGGCAGGTGGGATCAACTTCATGGGCAATTACGCGACACGGAATGATGATTTTGTGTTCCTCCAGCCGGGCGCCTGCTTCGGCCGCTTTGCCTGGATTGACACCTATCTCAACGCGACATGGCTCAATTCCGCCTTGCAGACTCAAATCATGGCCGGATTTGAGATGGCCCCCCGGGTGCCCTACACCGACGCCGGGTACACCATGATCCGGGCATGGGTGCAGGACGTGGCAGACCGGGCGATCAACAACGGCGTGATCGATCTGGGCGTCAGCCTGTCGCAGACGCAGCAGGCGGAGCTGATGAGAGAGGCCGGAGTGGACATCACCACTGAGCTGTATAACTCCGGCTACTACCTCCAGATCGTGGACGCCCCCGCCGCCACACGGCAGGCCCGGGAAAGCCCCGCGTGCAATTTCTGGTACACCTATGGCGGATCGGTCCATCGCCTTAATCTGCCGTCCACCGCCATCGTTTAAGGGGAGAGGATTAAAATGAGTCTCGGAAACATAACATCCGCCAATGCGGTGATCGTCATGACGGTGGAAGACTTGTTCCCCGCCGGAGTGCGGCTGGAGCAGTTTGCCACCGATCAGGCCCTGGACGGGGACGATCACGAGTATGCGCAGGCCCGTATGGGGGTAGACGGTCAACTGGCTGCGGGCTATGTGCCTAACCCCTGGAATGTCACCGTTATGCTGGAGGCGTCTTCGCCCTCCCTTAAGATCATGCAGGCGGTGGCGCAGGCTATGCGGACCAACCGCCGGACCTATGAGATCACCTTCACCGTCACGATCCCGTCCCTCAAGCAGGTGCACACCTACCGGGACGGAGTGCTGCAGTCCGGCAAGGATCTCCCGGCGCTCAAGAAGACCCTGGATCCCACGTCCTGGCGGTTTGTGTTTGGCAAGTACAATCAATCGGGCATTTGATAACGGAGGGGGACGGCGGGGCCGTCCCTTTTTTGGATCATGAGAAAGACCAAAACAATCACGGTTAATGACCGGGGGGCTAGCAAGACCTTCCGGATCACGGAGATGAGCGCCTACCACTTTGAGCGCTGGCTGATCCGGGCCGGGCTGCTGCTGTGCGGCGCCGGGGTGCTGGGAGAGACCAAGATCGGATCCATCACCAACAGTCAGGAGGCGCAGGAGGCAATCGCCCGCTTCCTGGTCACTGACGGGCTTAAATCCCTGGGGCGGCTTAACCCTGACGACGTGTGGCCGCTGTATGACGATCTGCTATGGTGCTGTGAGCTCAAGGTGGGGGACTACTATTCCCGGCTTGACGCCGACACGGTGGACGCGCAGATCGAGGACGTGCGGACCCTGTTCACCCTGCGTAAGGAGGTGATCATGCTCCATGTGGATTTTTGGCTGCCCGGCAGCCCCTCCGGCTCCGGTTCCCAGCAGGCGGGGACAGCAGGGGTTACCGGGAGACCTGTAATATCTCCGGCTTAATTGCCACCGTGGTTATCCACCGTCTGGCAACCTTGCAGGAGTTGCAGGCGGTCTACAGCTATGAGGATCTGTTTGACCTGCTGGAGATCTTGCAGGTGGACGCCTACAATCAGGCAATAGCGCAGCAGGCGCAGGAGAGGGCATGGCAGACACGATAATTGACAACCTGATCATCAAGCTGGGGCTAGATCCGGCCGGGGTGCGCAAGGGGCTTGAGGAAGCCAAAAAAGACGCCGACAAGGCCGATCAGCACTTTGACCAGCTGGGCTCTAAATGGGGCCGCGGGCTCATGGGGATCGCCGGGCGTTTGGCGGCTCCGGTGCTGGGGGCTTTCTCCATCGGCAAGATGATCAGCAGCTACACCTCCAGCGTGGCGCAGGTGGCGCAAATGACCGGGCGCTATTCGTCCAAGCTGGACGAGTGGCGGCTGAAGCGCGCCGCCCTCCAGCGGGTGGCCAAGGAGGATCTGGATCTGTATGTTAAGACCCGGAAGGCCCTGACCGGATTTCAGATCGCCATGGCGGATCTGTCTGCCAAGATCGTCCGTCTTTTCTCTCCGGCGATCCGGTTGGCGGTGGACTGGCTGAACAAGCTGTCCGACTGGGTAAGCAATAACAGTCACAACATCATTAGATTTTTGACCGTTGTCGCGGGCATTTTAACCGCCCTGCTTATCCCCTCCATCATCCGCATGGGCCGGGCGCTGCTGGCCAATCCTTTGACGTGGATCATCGCCCTGCTGGCGGCGCTGGCCATTGCCATTGACGATCTGATCGTCTATATGCGGGGCGGGGAGTCACAGTTTGCCCAGTTCTGGGCCCTGTTCGGCACCGGAGAGGAGATCTCCGAGAAACTGGCCGCCGTGTGGGAATGGCTGAAGGACACGGGCGCCGCCCTGCTGCCCTACCTGATCAAGATCGGGGTGGTGATCGGATCCTGGAAAGCGCTGACCGCGATTTTTGCGGGGATCAAGGCCGCCTTCGGCGGGTTGATCGGAACGGTGGTCAAGCTGTTCGGGATCCTCCGGGCACATCCTTTCCTCCTGCTGCTGACCGCCATCGTCATGTGGTATGAACGGTGGGATGAGATCTGCGACGGCGCCGCGGCACTGTGGACTGACTTTTGTGACCTGGTGTGGAAGGGCATTGACGTGGCCTCCAGCTGGGTTGCCCGGGCCATGGAGGCGGTGGTCGGTGCCGTGTCCGCCGCCGTGAACAAGATCAAGGCGGTCTGGGACTCCATCATCGGCTGGGTTGCCCGGGTCATGGAGGCGGTGGTCAATGGCGTAACCGCCGCCGTCAACGCGGTTAAAAACGTCTTTAACTCCGTTATTGACGCCATCAAATCAGCATGGACGGCCATGATCGACGCCATCGTTGCCAAGGTCACCGCCCTTGCGGATAAGATCTCCGGCGTCTACCACGGGCTGAAGCAGACCTTGGGGCTGGAGACGTCTGACGAGGAGCGCGCGGAGCAGACCAGGAGCTTCTACACCCCGGAGGAACAGGCACGGCTGAAGGCTGAGGGCGCCGCCCGGCGTCGGACTCAAGCCGCCATCAACCGCGCGGGCGCGGTCTTCCGTCAGAACGTCCCTGCCCCTGGCACTGGCGCCGCCGCCCGGGGAGGTGCTGCCGGAGCCGCGGGTGGCACCGTCAATAACAATAATCAAACAATCAACGTGAACGGAACGGGCGATCCGGAGCAGGTGGCGCAGCGCGTGGTGGCCCTGGAAAACTCCGGCGGCGCGGGCGGGGGGATCACCTATCCCGCCGATACGGGCATTATCCAGTAACAGGGGAGGGCTGAGACATGGCGATCAGTAACCGCCCGCAGGGCGCGAGCGAGTGGACGATCTATGACGCTGAGACCGGGGACGCAGTGACCTTCCGGGCTTTCCTGGGGGCGGACATCACTTCCGAGAGCAAGATCATCACCTCCCCGGTGGAGCAGGGATCCTTCGTTGCGTACAACAAAACGCAATCGCCTTTTGAGATTTCGGTGGAAGGCGCGATCAGCGGCGAGCCCGATCAACTGAACGCCGCCCTGGAGGCCCTGGACGGCATGACCCGGGACACGAGGCTCTACAACATCGTGACCCCGGATCGGGTGTATAAGAGTGTCAACCTATACAAGCTGGAGTACAGCCGGACGGCGGATGACGGGGTGGATCTGATCGTCTTTTCCGCCCGGTTTGCTGAGATCCGGCAGGCCGTGGGGATGTATGGCGCCGCGTCTGTCCGGCTGGGCAAACGATCCAACCGGGGGCGGCAGCAGGCACCGGAGGAGAGCGTGGCGCACATGGTAGGCAGGTGGATCAAGGGGTAAAACTGTATGCAAAAGATACCTTTGCTGGCCCTGCCAAATCAGCAGCTCAACGCGGTGCTGGGTGATCAGAATGTGACCATCGCAATATATGACCGGGCGGGTTTTTGCTATATTGATCTTGCCGTGGGGCAGGATTATGTGGTACGGGGGCGGCTGATCAACCCGGCGGAAAACCTGATCCCCGCGGGGCGCGGCTTCACCGGGCAGATCATGGTGATCGATATGGAGCGGCTGCCGGAGGAGCAGGAGCCGCCGGAGTACAGCGGACTGGGGTCCCGGTGGGAGGCGTTTTTCCTCACGGATGATGAGGCCGCCGATCTGATCGCACGGCTGGAGTCCCTGGCATGAGTTACCCGCAGAAAGCGCCCGCAGAAAGCGGCCACGCCGCGTCCTTCAAAGCGCGACACATGAAGATCGTCATCACCCTGGCGGCGGGCTCCTTCGCTGGCGGCGGCAATCAGTACGCCATCACCGATCTGGCCATGTCCGCCACGGTGGAAAAGCTGCCCTGGCCCGACGGCGGCAAGTGTTCGGTGGAGATCTGGGGCCTGCCTCTGGACGTCATGGAGCAACTGTCCACCCTGGCCTTCCGGCCTTTTTACCGCACCCGGAATTACATTAACATCTTCGCCGGGGAAGGCTATCCCGACGGGATGCCGCAGATCTTCGCAGGCTCCATCGCCACGGCGGGGGCGGATTTCAACGCGGCGCCGGATGTTAAGTTTAAGATTGAGGGGCAGGTGGGCTTCTTTGGCCGCATACAAGCCCAGGGGCAGACCGCCGTCCACGGCCAACAGGCCGCCGAGGACTTTATCCGGGGACAGGCGGAGGGAGCGGGCTTCAGATTTCGGAATGAGGGCGTGTCGGCTAGCCTGAGTAACTGCATTTTTTCCGGCTCCGGTATGCAGCAGGCGCAGACGGCGGCCAATATGATCGGGGCCGAGCTGGTGTATGATGATGAGGAGGCGATCCTGCTGCCTTCCGGCGGCACAATCGCAGGTGCCACCACCGATCTGACCCCGGAGACGGGTCTCCTGGGCTATCCGGTGATCACCCAGTCCGGGGTGGAGGTTAAGACGATCTTCAATCCTGAATTGAGATTTGCCGGGTGTATCAGCCTCAAGACGTCCACGCCTAAAGCCTCCGGCACCTGGCGGATCGTCAAATTGAGTCACAAGATCGCCGCCAACAAGCCGGGGGACGGGAGCTGGGAGAGTCATGTCACGGGCTTCTACCCTGCCATGTCCGGTGCTATGGGGAGATTTATCTGATGCCCATTACAGACAATGACCGCCGGGGCCTCCAGCGGGACGGCACCAATACATCGGAATACAATCGGCTCAATTTCGCCACGGAACAGCAGATCCGCAACTCCGTCAACACCGCCTGGATCGGACGGGTGGACGCGGTGAGCACTGAGGATGAGCCCACCGCCTCCGGGACGGTGGACGCCACGCAGATGGTGGCGCAGTCCGACGCGGAGGGGCAGTCCCTCCCCATGGCCTCCGTCCCCGCCCTGCCCTATGTGCGGCTCCAGTGCGGCATCGCGGCCTTGATCATCAACCCCGTCCCGGGCGACTTGCTTCTGTTTGACACCTGCAAGCGGGACTCGTCCACGGTCAAGCAGGGGACAGGAGAGCCCCAGCGGGCCGGGAGTTATCGGCAGTTTGACGTGTCCGACAGCGTGGCCGTGGGGGCGGTACACACCAAAGATCCGGAGGTGTGGATCCACATCAAGCAGGACAAGACGGTGATGATCCACGCGCCGGAAGGCGTCACCATAGAGACGGACAGCAAGGTGACGATCACCGCCCCGGGCGGGGTGGACATCACCGCGCCGACCGTCACCATGTCCGGCAATCTCCAGGTGGCGGGCACCATCACAGCGGGCGGGGACGTCAAGGGCGGATCGATCTCCCTCCAGGGACACACGCACCCCGGCGTTGATCGGGGCGACAGCAACACCGATCCGCCGCAGTAACAGGAGGGGTAGAGGATGATAGGGAAGACACTGACGCTGAGTCCGGACTGGGATCTGACCCTGACCGCCGCGGGCACTCTGTCCACCGCCACGGGGGACTACGCGCTGTCGCAGAACGTGGCCAACGCGGTGAGGCTGTTCACGGACGACGCTTTCTACGATCCGGAGCGGGGGATCCCCCACTTCATCACTGACCTGGGGCAAAAGTTAAACCCGGCGGTGGTGCGGGCTGAGGTGCAAGCCGCCGCGCTGGCGGTGGACGGCGTTAAACAGGCGGCCCTGAAGGACATCCGCCTGCTGACCGCTGAAGGCGCTGTCACCGGAGGGGAGATCGCCGGAGCGCGGACACTGACGGGCGATCTGCGGATCAAGACTGAGAACGGGGGTGCTTATGTCATTACAATTTGACGATACCGGATTTACGATCCCGGACACGGAGACCGTCCGGGAGAGTGTCCGGCAGTCCTGGGTTAATGCCTTTGCCGCGCCGGGGCAGCCCACCCTTAACACCGAGCCCGAGACCCCGGCGGGGCAGTTGATCGACAGTCAGACCGCCGCCATCACTGAGGCGGACTCTGAGCTGTTGTATATTGCGCAGCAGTTTGACCCGGCGATTAATTCCGGCGTTTTTCAGGACGCCATCGGCAGGATCTACTATCTGACCCGTAAACCTGCGGTGCCCTCCCAGGCGGTGATCACCGTGACCGGCCTCCCGGGGACGGTCATCCCCGTGACCGCGCAGATCAGGAGCACGGAAGATCAGACCCTGTGGGGCGCCGCTGAGGCGGTCACCATCCCGGCAAGCGGGACGGCCTCCGTCCGCTTTGCCTGTATGACCCCAGGAGCGATCACCGCCGCCGCCGGGACACTGACCCGCATTGTGACGGTGGTTGCCGGGTGGGACACGGCTACAAATGCGGCCGCCGCCGCGGTGGGCAATCTGGCGGAAAACCGGGGACAATTTGAGTCCCGCCGCTATGCTTCCGTGGCCGTCAACTCCAGGAGCGTGGCGGCGTCGGTCTACGGCCGGATCATGCAGCTGTCTGACGTGATCGCCTGCTATGTGACGCAAAACCGGGGCAACGTGCCCAAGGTGGTGGACGGGTACACCCTGAAGCCGCACTCTGTCTATGCCGCCGTGGTCGGCGGGGATGATGAGGAGATCGCCCAGGCGCTCTATGACACCGTGTCCGCCGGGTGTGATTACAACGGCAACACGGAGATTGAGATCACCGATCCAAACACGGGAGCGGTGGAAACCGTCCTCTTTCAACGTCCGGACGATCTGCCCGTCCGGATCATGGTGACCCTGGTGGGCTCCGTGGACGATCTGCCTGCGGACTATGTGGCGCAAATCAGGGCGGCGATCTTCAACAATTTTTACGGCCTGGACTCTGAGATCATCCTGGACGGACAGCCCATCCCCCGGGTGACCATGGACACCACCCTCTTTGCTTCCCGGTTCCCCGTGAGCGTCTACAATCTGGGGATCCGCAACGTGGGATCGGTCAAGGTGGCCAAGGGCTCCGGCGCCTGGAGCGATCAGATCCGGATCGGACTCAATGAGTCACCCTCCTTGCAGGAGTCCGATATAGTGGTCGGCGTGGTATCACTCTAGGAGGCGGGCATGGCTGAGATCGTGACATCCCGGGTATCTGCCGGGATCTACCCCGCGGCGGCTGACGTGGGGCGGACACTGAACAATGGCAGCAACAACTTGACGATCCCCGCGGAAGGCGCTGGCAAACTGGATCGTGTGATCTACGACACCAAGCTTACCACGGGGGCGGCGGTGATCCGGGAGGATAACGGGCGCCGCTTTGTGGACAGCTCTGCGGCGATGCAAGCCGCGTACAGCGGTTATTATCAATTCACCTGCAACAACGCCGCAATCCAGGAAGGCGCGATCATCCGCTTTGCCCTGCGGATCGTGGGGTGGGATCGGATCGCCGCTTATATCGCCGCCGTGCCCCTGCGGGATCTCTACACGGTCACCGTGGAGACCTTTTCCCCACAATACTTCATCGGTCTGAGTAGGTACAACGATAACGGCGGCATGGGCCTGTTGTGCCGTCCGTACAAGGGGCGGATCTGGCCGTGGATATACAATTATGCCAACACCTACCTGAGCGTGCAGGGCTCCAGCCCCCTCCCGGAGCGGGTGGTCACCGGGGAGTGGATCCCGTGTGAATTGCACCTGCTGCAAGTGCGGGGCGCTTATCAGCTGGTCCTGTTTATGGACGGCGTCGCGGTCTATACCACGCGCTCTCTGGGCAGTTTCGGATCCTCCGGCATGACCGGGGTGACACTTTTTGACGCGTCCTTCATGCAGGGGAACGTGGGCGCCTGGTACGGCACCGTGCCCGTCATCCAACTGGCAAATCTGGATTATCTATACAAGGGCACGGCGGACATGGCGCCGCCTGCTGTCTCCATCGTCGGGGATGTGGGAGATGCGTCCGCCCGTCTGACTGCGGAGGTGACCTTTGGCTGAGTACAAGCTGTGGCAACTCACCGCCGATATGGCGGGAGATTATACGGCGGACAGCGACGGCTACGCGCTGCTTCCCCGGGAGCCGAATGCGTTGCTGTGCGTCCCCTGGCTGAGACACGGCCCATCGGCCAGCGATCCCTATGCCTGGATCGTGAAAGACTTTGACGGCGCCGGGCACATCACCGCCCTGCCACCGCCGGAGGCCATCGTCAACGGCCGCGCCATCCTGAGTGTGACTTACATCAAGCCGACATGGTACGCCGTCAGCGCGTGGACACCCTACGGCTGGCAGGGCAATATGCCCGTGTGGGAGTGTGATCTGGCGGTGCGGATCGGGGAGACCTGGCGGACGGGCCGTTATGGCATCATAGCCGACTACAACTCCTGGGGACAATACTTCCCCCATCTCATTGTTGCGGGTACAGCGGCGGAGCCGCAATTCTCCCTGGGCCTGGGGTCGGCTACCTACGCGCTGGATGCGGACAGACTGCTTTCCGGCTGGGTGCATATCCGGGTGGTTATGACGGGCTATGCAGGCAGCTCTAACCCGGTTTCCGTGTATGCCGACGGGGCGCTGGCGCTGACTGGCACCTGCGGCCTGCCTGGGAACGAGGGAAGTTTCATCGCAGCCCAGGCCATGATCGACGCGGGCAAGACCTGGGGCGATAACATCACCAAGATTATTTGCGCCAATCCCTCCCTGTCGGAGATCGAGGATCTGCCCGTCCGGGTGCCCCAGGTGAGCATGGCCTGGTCAGAGCTGTCCACGGCGCAGGTGACGGCCACCGGATCGGCGGTGCTGGATGATAACGTCCGATCTGCCACCTACCTGTGGGATGATACCGCCGGGACGCAGGACGCTTCCCTGACCCTGGCGGCGCCGGAGGTGGGGCTGTTTGTCCTCCAGGTGACGGATGACGCCGGGCAGTACTGCTGGTATCCCCTGGAGGTGCTTAACCTGGGCGTGTATGTCTCCCTGCTGTGGAGCACCGGAGACACCACTGTGGCGATCACCGTCACCGCGTCCGGGACCTACACGGTGACGGTCACCAATGCCGCCGGGAGCGCTGAGGCGTCCTACACCGTGACCTTCCCCGGCCCGGTGGAGATCTTCAAGATCTTCCGCTCCGGCGATCATGACGCCTCCCTGCGGGCGGGCCCGGCCACCGTCCAATCACAGTACGCCGCCTCCCCCCGGATCCTGGCGCTGGCGGCGCAGTACTGGCAACTGCTAGACCCGACTCCTTCCGCCGATCTGATGATCAGCAAGATGATCGATCCTTCCACCGCTGAGGGGTACGGGCTTGACGTGTGGGGCCGGATCGTGGGGATCAAGCGGGCCCTGGTGCCCGTGGGGGGTGACTATCTGGCCTTTGCGCCGCCGTCCAATGTCACCAACCCGGAAGGCAACTCCTGGGATAACGCGCCTTTTAATCCGGTTAATTCCGCCGGGTATGCCTCGGATGCCATTTACCGGGTGTATGTCTATGTCAAAGCTATGCTCAATATCGGCAACGGCTCCCTGGCAGACCTTAACCGCTATTTCTCCCTGCTTTTCCCGGACAGCGGGATCAAGATCATTCACTCCGGCACCATGATCATCCGGGTTCTGGACTTCAACGCCCGGCTGACCGCTGCGGACATCCTGGCCCTGCGCACCCTGGACTGGGTGCCCCTGGGGGTGGGCTGGCAGCTGTGGCAGGGGGAGCCGGACTGCTTCGGTTTTGCCGGATCGGAGTTGCAGCCCTTTGACCAGGCGCCCTTCCTGTCAGAGAGCGCCCTGACGATCTACGACTGATCGGGCGGGGCATTGTGGATAAATTGTGGATAACTTTTGTGGATAAAATGAGGATAAATCATGCCAACTCATAACCCGCAACCGACGATCAGCAGCGTCAAACTGGGCGGATCTGCGGATGTCCGCGCCCTGCCCGATCAGCCCGTCTCCGGCACCGGAGAGGCGTCCCAGGCAGGCCTGTTCCCGGCGGAAACCTCCCTGCCCATCGCCTCCGGCGGCGTGCCGCCCTCCCGGCTGGATTTCAATGCGATCCTGGCGCAATTAGGCGCGACGCAGTACTACCTTCAGCACGGCGGGGTGTTCGGTTATTCTGCCACGGTGTCCTATGACGCGGGCGCCCTGGTGTCCTACGGTGGATCGCTCTATATGGCCCTCCAGGCTAACGGCGCGGACGAGACCGCCGGGGTGGTGCACCCGGGCACGGATGAGGACGTGTGGATGGAGCTGGGGAGCGGCACCGGAGCGTGGTCCGTGGATCGTCCGATCCGGATCGGGGACCATGACTCCACCCACTTCGGCACCACTTATCAACTCAACGAGGGCGCCTCCCTGCTGACACTGACCCTGCCCGGGCGGATCCACGCGCAGGAGCTCTCCGGCTCCCGCTCCGTGGGGGAGAACGCCACCTACAGCTACAATCTCTTCTGCTGGGACACCTTCGGCCCCACGCTGACCCTGGTCTACGAGAACAGCAACGGCAATCAGCGCACGGCAACGGAGGCTACCTACGACAAAGTCCGGCTCATTTACCGGGGCGTGACCACCAACTACACGCCGTGGAAGTGCGTCTCCAGTCAACTGGAAGACAGCGGGATGTA
>JBGVDR010000037.1:0-4158 GCA_045119455.1 Faecousia sp. | reverse complement strand
CGCTCCGGGTGTCCTCCCTGTGCGCTCCGGGTGTCCTCCCTGTGCGCTCCGGGTGTCCTCCCTGTGCGCTCCGGGTGTCCTCCCTGTGCGCTCCGGGTGTCCTCCCTGTGCGCTCCGAGTGTCCTCCCTGTGCGCTCCGGGTGTCCTCCCTGTGCGCTCCGGGTGTCCTCCCTGTGCGCTCCGGGTGTGTGTGCCGGGTGTGTGCCGGGTGTGTTCCGGGTGTGTTCCGGGTGTGTTCCGGGTGTGTTCCGGCTGCGCTCGGTCTACTCCCGCTCTGCTCCCGCTTTTTTCCCGGTCTGCTCCCGCTTTTTTGCAGTTTTTTTTGCTGTTTCCGAAAAATAGTATATCTTTGCAGCATGGATAAAATACAATGGCGAAAAATTATCGAGTTCGTTATCAAGGTCTTACAAATCATCCTTGGTGTGTGGCTCGGATCAAGTATCAACTAAAAAATTCAATTTTATGAAACATCTGTTTTTCAATCCCCATCGAATGAACGCTATTCTGCAGCGTGGGTTCGACCAAACGAACCTCGTGGGTTCTGTGGGTGGTGTAACATATCGTCGCGTTGGTGGCGTGACGGTGGCTTCGCAGAAAGTTCCTATGCACGTGGAACACACCCGGACGGCAGCTCTTATGCTTACCCGAATGAAGTGGGTTAATCTCGTTGCCCTATGGAAAGTAATTAACTCAACAGGTTGGCACCCCTCGTTTCAGCGTGAGAACCGGAGGATCTCCGACTTCAACATGTTCTTGCGCGCCAACTTCGCTGCTGCGGCTACTTTCATCACAAAATCAGTATCGCGCGCTTATGGATGTGTGGTTGCTCCCTGTCGTTTGACTTCCGGGTCTTTCCTGTCTCCGGTCGCTGTCTCCGTGTCGGGAACCGGGCGTTTTGAAACAGACATCGCCTATATGTCTGCGCTTGGAAACTCGACAACCCTCAAGGCTTTCAGCGAAGAAATCATTGAAAACAACCCCGGTTGGGAGCCGGGAGACAAACTCACCATCTTGATGGTGGAACAGTTGATGACAAACAACGTGCCTTATGGAAAAGCAACTGCTATCGATGTCACTCTTCGTGTCGATGATGACGCTGAAACCACCATGCTAAGCGAGTTCTTTGACCCATCTTTTTTGATGACTGACGGTACAGTCTTGCAACTTACGGCCATGTTTGAGGGCGGAGTGGGTGTCGTTCACAGCCGTATCGTTGACGGTGAAACCCTATGTTCTACTCAGGACTTGGTTATACACAATCAGTTCCTGAGCGCCTATCAAGGCCTGCAGGCTTTCAACAGTGCTGCAGCATCATATGGCGGTGTCGCTCGCAATCAACTCTTGACCCCGGATGTTGTTGACGAGTTCATCTTTCAGCCGTAATTCTTCCTCCTCGTTCTTGGTCTCTCTTTCCCCGGTCGCGTTGCTGCCGGGGTTCTTTTTTGCTCCGGGTGTGTTCCGGCTGTGTTCCGGCTGTGTTCCGGCTGTGATTGTTACGAAATTGTTACGTTTTTGTTACGTTTTTGTTAAGTGCTTGCTATGTCGAAAAAAGTTCGTATCTTTGCATCGTCTTTCGAGAGAGAGAGAGCAACGCTGGGGAGCGACCCTTGATGGCTCGAAAGATGCGTACTACAGAGTTTAGGGCGGGTTTTACTTCGGTAGCTCGCCCTTCTTCTTTCGCAAATACTAAACTCAAAATATCATGAAAGATTACTTTTTCAATTGGAAACAATCAACTCTTGAAGGGTTGGTCGTGCTTGAAGTCGTCCCGTGTTCGTGGGAAGGTGACTGTGGTGTTTCTCGTCTTTATGTTCCGGGGTTACAATTGTGGTTCAGCTCTTGGGCTGATTTGGAGTTGTATCTATCTTTTCGGCGGGATGAAGTATGAACCTGTTGTGCGCTCCCTCATATAAACCCTCTGGGGGTTTGGGGGGTGAACCCCCCATTAATATTGCAATCGTCAACGTTGATTGGTTGGCATTCAGCGTGAAACTGCTTGAAACGTCCGCGGAACGCGATGAGCATGATTTCATATTCAACACGTTATCAAGCAGTTACAAAGTTGTGGAGTTCCCTGGAACGAATATTTACGCCCGGCGGTTGATAGTTTACAATCTTAACGGAGCCAAGATGTTGACATTGTTGTGCAAACCTCACAGCCGGGCAATACCGAAAGAAAGTGCCTTGGTTGAGGTCGCAAACGAATGGTTGTATAATGGGTTCACATGGGTGATGGATTTGCTGTTTGATTTGCACCCTTGCGTCTTCTTGTGCTTGTCTCGCCTTGACGTTTGTGCTGATTTCCAGGCAAACCCTCAACGACTGGCTTTGATTCGGAAATTGGCTGCTAATCGTGCCTACGTGCAAGGAAAGCGGGACGGGTCTGCTTTCTTCTCGTTCTCAATGGAACGCTCCGGTTGTGAACGTGTCCCTCGGTGCCTTTCTTGGGGTTCCAAAGTTTCAAACATCAAGTGGAAAGTATACAACAAATCAAATGAGGTATTTGAGTTCGATAGCAACGGAGGGCGCATTTGTCATAAGCCATATATCGTGTCCCAATGGGAAACGCAGGGTTGGGATGTGTCGCAAGTGTGGAGGTGTGAAGTGTCGATTTGCCCGATGTATAAGTTTCAGTTTCACAACCGTCGGTTGGGTTGGTCTGATGTTATCAACGGTTTCACCATGGAGGACTTGTTTGTCTCTCTCTACCAGTCGCGATTCGTTATCCGGCTCAATCAAGGTCATGCCGACCGGAGCAACGACACGCGCGTCCATCTGCTTGCAGATTTCGGTGAGGTCGATAGGGTTCGGCAATGGGTGAACCCGGAGCCAAAAGTTACCGAGGTTGTCGAATATGCTGCCTGTTTGAACAGCGCAATGCGACAGATAGAGAAACCCGAGGTACAAGTAAACCCCGCCATGCTTGAGGTGTGGAAGAATACGGCAGTCGAGTGTGTTAGACTCGGACACCTCGAGAAATATTTCCTCAATCTGTATGGCGTACCCATAGAGAAGTACGACTTCAACCTGTTGTACGCCACATCATCCTAAACCCAAGGGGAAGAAAGGGAACCACCGGGCGGGGACAGCCGGGCGCGGATGGGGGGTTCCGTGTTCGTGGCTGTTCCCGTGTTTCACGGGATGGGTGCCGGGCGGCGCAAGGGGAGCCGGGAGCGGTGGGGGGTTCCGTGTTCGTGGCTGTTCCCGTGTTTCCAAGGGGGGCGCGCGCGACCCGGACGGCGGCGGCCGGGGCGGCGGGGGCGTGCCGGGCGGCGGGGTCGCGTGCCGGTCGGCGGGGTCGCGTGCCGGTCGGCTGGACTGTTCCCTTTTCGTAGGGGGGTTCCTTTCTCAAGAGGGGGTTCCGTGTTCGTGGCTGTTTCCGTGTCTCGCCGTCCGCCCCGCGCCCTTTCCGCCGCCCGCCCCGCGCCCTTTCCGCCGTCCGCCCCGCTTTCCCCGCCGCCCCGGCCGCCGCCGTCCGCGCCACACCCGCAGCCACGCGCGCGCCCCCCTTGGGTTCCTCCGTGTTCGTAGCGGTTCCCTTTCTTCTTTCCGCACCCGGCACCCCTTGCGCCGCCCGGCACCCATCCCTGGGGGGTTCCTGTTCGGGGCTGTTCCCTTTCTTCTTTCCGCGCCCGTCTGTCCCCGCCCGGTGGTTCCCTTTCTTTTGTCCCGGTGCGGGTGTCTTTTGTCCCGGTGCGGGTGTCTTTCGTCCCGGTGCGGTTTTTTCGTCCCTCGGTGCCTTTTCTTTCGTCCCGGTGCGGGTGTCTTTCGTCCCTGCGCTCCGGGCGGGTGTTCTGTGCTGTCTCTGTGTGTGTTCGGGGGTCGCGCGCTGCGCTCCCCCCGTAAAGTATTACGGGGGTTAATTTGGCGCCCCCTTACGGGCTGTGTTCTCTCTTTGTGCGCCTGGTCTGCTCTCCCTGCGCGGTGCGTCCGCTCCGGCTGTGGTCGGTCTGCTCTCCCTGCGCGGTGCGTCCGCTCCGGCTGGTCTCCGGCTGGTCTCCGGCTGGTCTCCGGCTGGTCTCAGGGTGTCCTCCCTGTGCGCTCCGGGTGTCCTCCCTGTGCGCTCCGGGTGTCCTCCCTGTGCGCTCCGGGTGTCCTCCCTGTGCGCTCCGGGTGTCCTCCCTGTGCGCTCCGGGTGTCCTCCCTGTGCGCTCCGGG
>JBGVDR010000036.1:0-1845 GCA_045119455.1 Faecousia sp. | reverse complement strand
CCCTCCGGCTGCTCCAGTGTGACGATGTTCATCACATCCTCCACCGTCAGCGGCTCAAAGTACAGCTTATCGGAGGTGGTGTAGTCCGTGGAAACCGTTTCCGGATTGTTGTTGATGATAATGGCTTCATAACCTGCGTTTTTGATCGTTTGAATGGCGTGAACAGTGGAATAGTCAAATTCCACGCCCTGCCCGATGCGGATCGGTCCAGAGCCAAGGACAATGACCTTTTTCTTATCCGAAACAACGGATTCATTCTCCGTCTCGTAGGTGGAGTAAAAGTAAGGAATATAGCTGTCAAACTCCACGGCGCAGGAGTCGATCATCCGGTATCCCGGGCGAATGTTCCAATCCTTTCTCAGTGCATAAACGCGACTTTGCGTGGTGTGCCACAGCCGGGCAACCGCTCTGTCCGAGAAACCCATTTTCTTGGCCGCAAACAGAATGCTGCTATCCATAGGATGTCTGCTGACCTGATCCTCCATTTCCACGATGTTACGCATTTTGCGGACAAAGAACGCATCAATCTGACTGGTACGGGCAATCTCTTCCACAGAAATACCCAACCTGAGCAGCTGCGCAATAGCATAAATGCGGTCATCTGTTCCGATGGCAATGTAGGAAAGCAGCTCCTCCTCGCTCCAGTCATCAAATTTCTCCATATGCAGATGATACACACCAATCTCAAGAGACCGGATGCCCTTTAAGAGGCTTTCCTCAAAGGTGCGGCCCACACTCATGGTCTCGCCGGTGGCTTTCATCTGTGTACCAAGGCGGTTATTGGCATCAGAGAACTTGTCAAAGGGAAAACGGGGCATCTTCGTCACCACATAATCCAAAGCCGGTTCAAAGGATGCCGGAGTGTTGGCAAGGGGGATCTCATCCAGGTGCATACCGACACAGATCTTAGCTGACACTCTTGCAATGGGATAACCGGATGCTTTGGATGCCAGTGCCGAACTGCGGGATACTCTGGGATTGACCTCGATCAAGTAATATTGGAAGGACTTAGGGTCAAGCGCAAACTGCACATTGCAGCCCCCCTGTATGTTCAATGCCCGGATAATCCTCAATGCACTATCCCGGAGCATATGATATTCTTTATTGGTCAGGGTCTGAGAGGGGCAAACCACAATAGAGTCACCGGTATGGATGCCCACCGGGTCCAGATTCTCCATATTGCAGATGGCGATGGCGGTATCATTGGCATCCCGCATCACCTCATATTCGATTTCCTTATAGCCCTTGATGGACTTCTCTACCAGTACTTGATGCACCGGAGAGAGCACAAGGGCATTTTTCATGATCTCCCGGAATTCTTCCTCATTATCCGCAAAACCACCGCCTGTACCGCCAAGGGTAAAGGCAGGCCGCAGCACCACCGGATATCCGATTTCCTTTGCCGCATTCAGACCCTCTTCCATAGAGTTTGCAATCATGGAGGGCAGCACCGGCTCTCCAAGGCTTTCACACAGTGCCTTGAACAGTTCCCGGTCCTCAGCCTGTTCGATGCTTCGGCTGGGGGTGCCTAAAAGTTCCACCTTACATTCTCTGAGTACGCCCTTCTTTTCCAGCTGCATGGCAAGATTCAGACCGGTCTGACCGCCGAGGCCGGGAATGATGGCATCCGGGCGCTCAAAGCGGACGATCTTTGCCATATATTCCAGCGTCAGCGGTTCCATATAGACCTTATCCGCAATTGCCGGATCCGTCATAATGGTTGCAGGATTGGAGTTACAGAGGATGACCTGATAGCCTTCCTCCTTCAGGGCGAGGCAGGCCTGCGTGCCTGCATAGTCAAATTCCGCTGCCTGTCCAATGACGATGGGTCCGGAGCCGATAACC
>JBGVDR010000035.1:0-12897 GCA_045119455.1 Faecousia sp. | reverse complement strand
AAATCGCGTCACCTACCCAGGCGGTAATCGAACACCTTTGGGCACACTCGGTAACGAACGGCTCTGTAAATCGTACAGAAATGTCTGTCATCGCGAGGGCCTTTAGGCCCGTGGCGATCTCCTCTAAAGGGAACTGATACGTTTTATTATCAGGAGATTGCCACGCCAGCTTACGCTGGCTCGCAATGACGTGCTATTTTTTACACCGCTAAACAATCATTTATCCTTTTTCAAATAGCAAGGACATGCTGGGGTGGCGTGTCCTTGACGTATCAATGGGATAAAAAGCGAAACAAGCGCTTATGCTTTTTCAGCTTGGCAAAATTCCCGTAATAAGTCTTGACCAAAATCGCCAGGCACGGGAAGGAATGCTTCAGCAGGAAGCGGAACAGCTTATCCTTCTTCCCCCTGGGGTGGTAGGACCGGATGACAGCCTTGGCCAGAGGGGTCTTTTTGTACCGGCGGGCTTGCCTGGATTGCTTGGTGAGTATGTCGCAGGAAACCTTGGTCAGCAGTACATCCCACATGACCCAACAGAAGGAGGGATTATGACTCAGCGCATAGAGGATATCCTCCATGGGCAGACTCTCCACAAAGCCATGCATATGCTCGACGAAGTGTACCCGCATCTGCGGATAAACGATGGACTTGGAAAGCGAGCCCGCATGCCCCCTCCGATAATTGTAGCCTACCTGCTGCACGCATGCAAACCGGTCCACATGGCGGACGTAGTCGAAGTTAAAGGCATTGTCCTCGCAATAGGAAATACGCTCGTCGAAGAGGATGCCGTGCTCCTCCAGGATGGACTTTTTGTACAGACGGCTCCAGATATAGTCGAAGGAGGTCAGGGCATACAGCTCCCCGGGGATGGTGCCGGTGGGGAGTGGGTAGTCACTCCAAATGTCGAAGCGCTGGGTATCATCGTCATAAGCTCGGAAGCCAATCAGGCAGAAATCCGCCTCGTTTTCCCGAATTGCGCTCACCATGAGGGTCAGATAGTCTGGCTCAATCCAGTCGTCACTGTCCACAAAGGCAATCCATTGCCCCTGGGCCGCCCGGATGCCTGCGTTACGGGCAGAGGACACACCGCCGTTCTCCTTTTGGAGCAGGCGGTAGTTGGACAGGGCGTGCGCTCCGATGAATCGGGTGATGATTTGGGCGCTGTCGTCCTTAGAGCCATCGTCCACCAAAATCACCTCATAATCGGTAAAGCTCTGGCTTTTGACAGATTCCAGGCACTGCAGGATATGCTGACTGGCATTATAGACCGGGATAATGATGCTGACAAAGGGCATGGACATGGCGGATGCGCCCCCTTTCCTCTCACAATTTCGGAAAATATTATACTCTCTGGGGGCAAAAATGTCAATATTCGCTCCTTCCCCCGAAAAAATACCCTTTCGGCGCACCGAAAGGGTATTTGAATCAAGTCAGCTTACAGCCACAGCCGGGGCAGAACACGTCCTCCTCCGCCAGCTCCATGCCGCATTGAGGGCACAGACGCTGCCGGGGCGCCGGGACGGGTTCCGGGGTCGGTTGCTTCGGCTTCTTCCGGCGGCAGCACAGAATGATGACAACTACCACCAGCGCCACGCCCAGTACCTCCAAAACGGTCTTGAAGGGGTTGATGCGGTGGTAGGTGGCGGTGGCACCCGTTGCATCGTGGGTCACCGGGCTGTCCCCAGGGAACTGATAGTCCACTTCCACATACTCCACACCGGAAAAGCCCGGCAGGATATCGCCGAAGGACTCCCGGAAAGTACTTTCGCCCATAGGAATCCAGCTATCCTTGCACTCGATGCTGGACCGGAGGTAGGGCGCGGAAAATTCCTGGATATCCTTCCAGAACCAGGACGAGAAGCTCAGAACATAGCTTCGGATGCCGTTTTCATCGTAGATTTCCAGGGTCGTACCCTTGACCATCCGCTCCGACAGGTAGGCTTTTAGTTCCTCATGGAAGCCTTGCGCCTGCTCTACCGGCGCCGTCAGAGTGATGGTACGGCGGATGCGCCGGAATGCACCGGAGGCATCGGTATGCACCGAGAGGGTCATGGAATCAGAGGTGTCCAGTCCTGGCACGTGGGTGCCAGGGACGTAAGGGGTCTGATACTGCACCTGGATAAAGGACTGACCGTAGCGGTTATCCAGCACCCCCTCGGAGATTTCCGTATCCGGGCTCAGCGCCACTGCATTTTCCATGGATGCCGGCAGGGTGTAAGCATAGTCAATGGAAGCATACTCCTCCACTTTCCCATCCAGGAGGAAGCGCTCCACCCACTGCACCGTTAGCGTATCGCCCTCCAGGGTCGCCCACTGCTTATAGCGCACCACGGAGTCCATACACTCGGCGGTGAGGGATGCCAGCTCCTCATGGGTTTTGGCTTGCAGCTCCAGGCTGATGGAGGTCTTCCCATAGCCCTCCTCCACATTTTGTCCCAGACTCTTACAACGCTCCCGAAGGGCTTGCCACCGGGGATCTTTCGCATATGTATAACCGACAAACAGCTCCAGGGAGCGAATCAGTCCTCCATTCTCACTATGCCAGGTTTTGACCCTCACATCACGGAAGTGCAGCTGCTGCTCCGGGTCGTAGCCGATGCGCAGCTTCTCCCCGCCTTCGTAGGTCTGGCTGTTGAGAGTCAGCCTGTTTTCCCGCAAATGAACCCAGGTTTTCAGTTTCTGTGCCTCCTGGGGATCTTTGTGGAGGAAATTCAGCAAATCCACTGTGGGAAAATCCTCCACAAGCACCAACCCATCCTCCTGCTTATACAAGATGCAGGCCACCGAGCCCACCAGAACATCCATTTTGCTCTGGTAATCCCGGAAAGAGGTAAAGGGCACACAGAAAGTCAATATAACGCTCCGCTCCCGGTTCTGCACATCAAATTCCAGCCAGCTGGGGGCATGCATCCGTAGCTTCAGGCTCAGTGCGGTCATGCCACCGTCATAGAAATTCTCCACATCGGAGCTGTCCATCTCAAAGGACACCGTTCTGCTGCCGACAAAGCCATCGGCGCTGTCCGCCCGGACCGGAACGCCGGGCAACAGGCTCATCATCAGCACAAGAACAAATATAAAGGAAAAAATACGTTTTCTCATCACTTTGTCCTCCTTTGTCAGATGATGTCATAGCGGTACAGAACTTCGGACTCCCAGGTGTTGGGCAGCGCGTAGAAATACAGGCGGTTATTCATCAAAACCACGCTGCATTCGTCCAAATCGCAAGGGTACTGATCCAAATCCAGCCGCTTGATTTCCCGCAGATTCCCAAAATCGGCATCCATCATGTAAAGAATCAAATCTTCCTTGGTCTGGTCGAAGAAGTACCATTCTCCCTGGGGACCCTGGGTCATGGTAAAGAAGGCATAGGGACTGTTGACGGTGGCGATTTTCTCGCAACCACCATCCTTCGCCCGGTAAAGCAGGATATTGTGCAGGTCGTAATTCTCCTCCGTCCGGTCGGTGGTAAAAATGCCGGCGCTGGTGGAATTCCAGCCCACCCGGTGATCCACCAGGATGGAGGTCGACTTATCCTTGGACAGCCAGTAATAGTCGCTGCAGCTGTCACGCAGAATGCCCCGCTTCGCCATGGCTCTGGACACATAGTAATCATCAAACTTCGTCAGCAGCAAATTGCTCACTGCCGGATTACTGCCATAGGAGATTTCGATTTGACCGCCCTTGTCCAGGTGGTGGTAGTTCATTCCGTAAGCGCCCAGCTCACTGACGTACCCCGTGACCATATGGAATCCGTCGTCCTGGGGCGTTAGGTACACCACCGGATCTTTATGGCGAACGAAGACCGTATCCTCCAGGGTTTGGCGGTTGATGCGCCGGACGGCATATTTATCAAAGCCATCCTGATAGTAGATGTGATTCTCGTCAAAGGCCATACAGACAGTCATTTCCTCGATGATGATTTTGCTGGTATCATCGGTCTTGGAAATCCGGCGCACGCTGTACTTACTGCCACTGACATGCTCCGTTACATAAATATAAGACTCATCCATGCCGCAAATGGTATAGAAGGGCTGGCTGTATAGAATCTCCCGGTAGCCATCCTTCTCCCGCACCAGGGTACCGTCCAGGTCCTTATAATAGATGTAATCCCCATCCTTGGCGGTGACATTCGTGGAGCTCATGGTGTTGGGATTGTATCTGGTGGGGCTCTTTTCTCCCCATTCCTTCAGCGTCAAATCCAACACAACATAGTCAAATTCCGCCCCCAAACTGCCGCTGAGCCAAGGCAGCAGCTCCAATTTTGCCTTGAAGCACAGCTTGAGCTGGAGCATTTTCAGGTAGAGCCGGACATAGTATTCCGCCTCGAAAAATTCCTCTTCCCCGTCCGCCACCTTGTTGGAGTATTGGAGCTTAAAATTGCCCTCCGCCTCGAAGCCGAATTGCACCAAATCCAGCTGTGCCAGCTTCAAATTGAAGATATACAAATCCACACCACAGCCCACGTTGGCATCCACATCGCCCTTGGCTTCGAACTCAACGCCGTAGTTCACCTCACCGGGGTCGGAGGTGGCTTCGGTTTCGTTCACATATTCGCCGTCCCGGAACAGGGTCTTGTTGTAGTGGAATTCCTTTTCGTAATTGATGTACGCCTTCACATTGGCAGAAATCTGTCCCTGAATATCCGCATAAATCACCACCACCAGAGAAAGGGGCATGGTGCTGGTAACCGCCCGCAGCTGCTCGTTACCCACGATGGGCTGAATAAAGGCGCCCAGCCGCACCGCCACCAGAGGGAACAACCGTTCCCGCAGGCCCTCCAACTGGATGTGGTCGTTCAGGAAGGACATCTCGGTTTTGCGACCACCCAGCTCCAGTGCGTGGTTTGCCTCAATTGCCAGCTCCGCCAGGAACTTGCCGTCCAGGTTCAGCCACAAATCCTCAATACCCTCGCCGCTGAGGATATCCCAGTCGCAGGCCACGCTGTATTTCAGCTCCTCCAGACCGACCTTGCCGGTGAGCTTGATTTCCGGCTTGGACACCAGCACACCCTTATCATCTTCCATTTTAGGTGCCTTGCAGACTGCACAGGGTTTCAGCTTGTCCTGCACCGCCAGAAACAGGGTGGTTTCCGTCTTGCCACCCCACAGGTACTTGCAGTTTTTCTCGTGATAGCAATGACCGGAGGTGGTGGTGTAGACCTTCCGGGTTTGGGCAGCCATGTAGCTACAGGTCTCGCCCTCGTCCTTGTCCCCCTTGATAAGCTCCAGCAGATCCAGCTCCACCTCGAACATCAAGTCCTTGGTTGTGCCGCTCTCATTCCCCAGAGGCGCCACTGAGGAAAGGCTGCTCAAGCTGTAAGGAGCCGGATTCTGACTGCCCACCCAAGTCACACCGGGCGCACAGTCCACCGAGGTCACATTCTCCGCCGACAGCACATCCTCGTGGGAGAAAGCCAGCTTATCGAACACCTCGTCAATCATAGGGGTTTCCAGGGTGTAGGAGGCGGTGCTGTCGCTGGCAACCACGGAGCTGACCTTGCCGATGTAGGAGCCGCCGAAGGGGCTGGTCTCGTCGCCCTCCAGGAAAAAGATGTCTCCCACGGTCAAATCGTCAAAGGACGAGCCCTTCTGCACCACCATCTTAACACCGGTTTCCGTGGTTTCCAGCGTTTCGATGGCATTGTGCATTGCTTGGCTCTGCTCCTGGGTATAGGTGCTCACGTTATAGCTCAGATTCGCCTGGGGCGCATCGGTTTTCGGCGGATCACTCTCGGTGTCGTCGCCACCTCCGCTGCTGCCCTCGGTGGCGGCCAGCCGGTCGATGATTTTCGCCTCAGGCTGATGGATGGCCGCCAGGTAACCCAACCCCGTTCCACCCAGCAAGCAAAGCACCAGCACAACCGCCAGTATTTTTTTCCAGACTTTCTTTTTCATACCCTCGCTCCCTTTCGTGTGTTTCTGATAAAATTATACTTTCTCCGCCGTTGTCTGTCAACCAAAAACAAACATCCACCAGGAAATATACACCCTTCGTGACGGAGTATCTCCCCGCCACGAGTTTGCTGTATCTCTGAGTTTTCGTATGATATTTTTTATAATTTGTTACATTCACCATTATCCATTAAAATAGCCAAAATGACGAAATTGTGACTTTTGGATTCCTGCGCCTGCAAAAACAGGAGCCTGGTAGCTTGTAATGCTACCAGGCTCAAATGCAGGCAATCCAGCACAGAAACAACCTTGCCGGCTGCGCTGTTCAGATTGCGCTTCCCTATCCAATTATCTTCGGTTTTCCTTGCCGGTCAGATCGCCATAGATTGGGGTCGCAAGCCCAAAACCGCCGGATACAGTGAGGATTTGGCCGGTAGTGTACGCCGATTCGTCACTTGCCAGATACACCACCGCCGCAGCGATTTCCTCCGGCAGACCCATCCGTCCGAGGGGGATATGCCGCAAGAACAGATTTCGGAAATTCTCTGTCAGGTGCTTCTCCACCGCTTCCGTAGCAGTCATGCCGGGAAGGACAGCATTGCACCGGATCTTATTTTTTGCCTCATGGACGGCAATCAGCTTGGTAAGATAGTTGATTGCCGCTTTGCTTGTGCCGTAAGCCACCTGAGCAATATCCGGCACCAGACCTCCCACGGAGGAAATGTTTACGATACTTCCTCCGCCCTGAGCGGCCATGTGTTTTGCCGCAGCTTGGCTTGCCATGAAAACACTGCGAAGATTCAGGTTAACGGTATCCAGGAACACAGCAGGATCGGTATGGGCAAAATCCAAATCCTTGCCTGGATTGGAAGTGCCGAAATTATTGACCAGCACATCAATACGGCCGGCATCCGCAACCACCTCCTCTACCATGGAAGAAAAGGTTTCCGGTTGTGTTGCATCGTTATACACGCATTTTACGCCATCCAGGGTACTTGCAATTTCCTGTGCACGAGTCATATCACGGGCAGCCATATAAACCGCTGCCCCCTCCTGCGAACATGCCTTCACGCAGGCCAGACCAATGCCTCGGGTAGACGCTGTAATCAATACTGCTTTATCTTTTAATCTCATCTTACTTCTCCTTGATTCCGAATTTTGGGCAGAAAGAACAGGACCGCTATACCCGCAGCAATACACAATAGCTCCGCAACCGCCAGCAGGTGAACGGATTGGACAGCCGCATCTGCTCCTGCCACACCGCCTGCCATCCGACCCGTAACCTGATTGGTAAACAGTGGCACGAATACGGCTACACCGAAAGGCGCCGCCAAATCCCGGAACAGGCCGTAAGTGCCGGTTCCAGCGCCGGCTTTCTGCTGCGACAGTCCGGACAGAGCAACCTTCATGAAGATTGTGCCGTTTCCGCCCAAGCCAAAGCCCAAAACACCCAAAGATGCCATCAGAAGCAGGACAGAGGTTTCGGCAGAAAACAGGAGCAAAAGAGCGCAACCCATACCTGTCAGCAGCAGTGAGCCGGCCAGCACATGCTTCGGCTCAAACCGATCTGCCAAAGGTCCTAAAATCACCGCGCCCAAGGACATGCCCAGATACATCACCGAAATCGCATAGCCGGATATTGCGCTGTTTGATTGCTGGGTGTAATTTACAAACACAATGGTATTGGTCATATTCGCCTGCATCAATCCCTGCGTCAAAAACAGGGCAATCACGCTGAGGATAAAGGCACGCCGTTTCATGAAGCCGCCGGGCAGAATGGGATGCACCGCCCGTTTTTCCGCTGCAATCAGACCTGCCAAGCTGACAACAGCCCCAATCAGCACCGTTACGAAAGCCGCGGAAGTCCATCCAAAATTTTGTCCGAAAGAGGGAATGCACAGTACCAGACTGAAGAAAACAATCACCAGTACCGCACCAAGTCCGTCAAAATCCTGTAATTTTTGACGCCTGGAATCCGATTTCCCGGCTGTCGCCAGACAGACAGCAAAGGCGCCAACACAAATCGCAACACATAACCACAGCATCGCACGCCAGCCGTAAGCCGAAACCATCAGGCCGCCCAGCGTCGGCCCGAAAATGACAGAGGCGCTGGAAATCAGCATATACAAAGAAAAGCCCTTCGCGATTTTATCCTGCGGAAACTGCGTTACAATATAGGCCATAATCACCGGCGCCATGGCAGCGGTACCGACACCCACAACAAAACGTGCCACCATCATAAACACCAGCGAATTTGCCAGCGCCGAGAGTACATTTCCCAATGTAAAGATGGCAATTCCCGAAATCAAGGCGGTTCTGCGCCCAATCACATCTCCGACTTTACCCAAAATCGGTGCACAGGCGGCGGTGGACATAGCCTGCGCCAGAGCCGTCCATGTGGTATTGTTGTAGGCGATGCCAATGTCCTGCACAAAGGCAGGGCCCAAAACTGTGGAAAAGCCCCCTACGATGCCAATTAGAAAAGCAGCCAGCGCATACGGGAGAAATCCCTTTTTGTAATTGTTACTTTGCTCCATATTTTCACATCCTTTTGTCACAAGTATGCCCTGCTGCACATGAATTATTTATAGCATTCAGGACACACTTTGCTTAGAAGGAGGGATTATATGAAGCAGAAATTCTATATTTGCAAGCATTGCGGCAATATCATTGCCATGATTCGTGACAAGGGCGTTCCGATTTTCTGTTGCGGCGAAAAAATGCACGAAATCTCGCCCGGCACCACGGAAGCTTCCGGCGAAAAACACATTCCTGTTTATGATGTAGAGGGGGATACCGTCCATGTTACGGTTGGTTCTGTGGAGCACCCCATGACCTCGGAGCATTATATTGAGTGGATTTGCCTGGAAACGGAACACGGAATCCAGTATACTCATCTGAATCCGGATGATGAGCCAAGGGCGAAGTTTTCCCTGTGCGAGGGAGATGAAGTCCGGGCCATCTACGCCTTTTGCAATCAACACAGTCTTTGGAGGAATTAACCTATGTCTATGATTAATAAGGAAGTATCCGATTTCCGCACCTATGCCTTCCACGAGAACGATTTTAAGTTTGTATCTAAAGAGGATATTTTAGGCAAGTGGAGCGTATTTTTCTTCTACCCTGCCGACTTCACCTTTGTCTGCCCCACGGAGCTGGAGGATTTGGCAGATAAGTATGAGCAGTTCAAGTCCATCGGCTGTGAGGTCTATTCCGTGTCCACCGATACCCACTTTGTTCACAAGGCGTGGCATGATGCGTCTGAACGAATCAAAAAGATCAACTATCCCATGCTGGCTGATCCCACCCACAGCATCGCCAAGGATTTTGAGGTTCTGATCGAGGCGGACGGCCTTGCCGAGCGGGGCACGTTCATCATCAACCCCGAGGGCAAAATCGTGGGCTACGAGGTAACCGCCGGCAATGTGGGCAGAAACGCCGAGGAGCTGCTGCGAAAGGTACAGGCCTGCCAGTTTGTCCACGCCCACGGCGATCAGGTTTGCCCTGCCAACTGGAAGCCCGGCGCTGAGACCTTGAAACCCAGCCTGGATCTGGTTGGACAGCTGTAATGAAAAATCTGTATGATGTGATCATCGTCGGCGGCGGCCCTGCGGGGTTGACCGCCGCGTTGTACCTTGCCCGGGCGAAATACCGGGTGCTGGTACTGGAAAAAGAGCAGTTTGGCGGGCAGATCTCCATCACTCACGAAGTGGTGAACTACCCCGGCATTGCCAAAACCAGCGGCAAAGCCCTGACGGACACCATTGAGCGGCAGGCAGAAAGCTTTGGCGCAGAATTTACGCTTGCAGAAGCCACCGGTTTTGACCTTACCGGAGATATAAAGACCGTGCACACAAGCAAGGGGGATTTTCGCTGCTTCGGCATCCTGCTGGCAACCGGCGCGCACCCCAGAACCGTAGGCTTCAAAGGTGAGGAGGAACACAAGGGCAGGGGCGTTGCCTACTGCGCTACCTGCGACGGTGAGTTCTTCACGGGTAAAGAAATTTTCGTCGTGGGTGGTGGATACGCAGCAGCAGAGGAAAGCGTATTTTTGACAAAATTTGCCAGCCATGTGGCGATCCTCGTTCGGAAAGACGACTTCTCCTGCGCTGCATCTGTTGCAGATCAAGCGAAGAATCACGAGAAGATCACCGTGCTGTATAATACGGTGATGGAGGAGGTGTCCGGCGAAAACGGGCTGACCTACGCGCGATACAAAAACACCGCCACCGGGCAGGTCACGGAATATAGGAATGAAGATGGTTTTGGTGTCTTTGTGTTTGCAGGGTATGCCCCGGCTACGGATGCGGTCAAGGGCGTGGCAGAGCTGAATGAGCAAGGATATATCATCACCGACGCATCGCAAAGGACAAGCGCAGAGGGCGTTTATGCGGCAGGTGATGTATGCATCAAGCCCTTGCGTCAGGTGGTGACGGCCACCAGTGACGGTGCGTTGGCGGCAACAGAGCTGGAGAAGTATGTGGCAGCAGTACACCGAAGAACAGGTCTGCGTGCCGATGCGCCTGCTCCAAAACGGAGTGAAGCGACCGGCACAGTTGCTGCCCACGAAGCGAAGGACACCGGGGAATTGTTCACAGCAGAGATGCGGCAGCAGTTAGATACCGTATTCGCCCGAATGGAAAGGCCGCTTTTGCTGAAGCTCTATTTGGATGATCGTCCGATATCTGACGAACTGGAGCAGTTTGTCACAGCGCTTACCGATTTGTCGGATAAGCTGGCAATAGATGTTGCCGACAGACAGGCGGATGCAGCGTTTGCGCCCTGTGTGGAGGTGTGTCAGGCAGATGGTATGCCCACGGGCCTTGCCTTTCACGGTGTGCCCGGCGGTCACGAGTTTACCTCTTTTGTGTTGGGGCTGTACAATGCAGCAGGCCCGGGCCAGGCGCTGGACGAGACCGCCCGGGAACAGATCGCAGCCGTTACCAATAAAACGGATATGAAGATACTGGTCACACTTTCCTGCACCATGTGCCCGGAACTGGTGGCATCTGCCCAGCGGATCGCAGCGACAAATCCCAATGTAACAGCCCATGTATATGATATCCGGCATTTTGAAGAACTCAAAAACCGGCATAAAGTAATGAGTGTGCCGTGCCTGGTCATAAATGACGAACAGGTATCCTTTGGAAAAAAGAATATATTGCAGATCCTTCAGCTGCTTCGTTAAAAAAGATAACCGTAAACACCCCACCTTAGAACAAGGTGGGGTGTTGTCTTGTAGAGATTATTCTACCAATATATTTCTCAAAAATTTCCTTATTGCTTGTTTTTTTGCAGGTCGTCATCCCTGTTTTGTAAGAGCTTTGTAAGACCGCCTGTGATAGAATGATGTTTCAAAAATGTGCAAGAAACCAAACTGTATTGAAAAGATACAGCGATACATATTAGAACGGTTAATCAAAGGCACAAAATTATGTAAGGAGACAAGAATTATGAAGAATCTGAAAAAATACTTGTCGTTGCTGCTGGTTTTGGTAATGCTTGTGGGCTTTTTGCCCCAGCACATTGCCACCCGTGCCGCAGCAGTGGAAACCGAACCGAAATATAGAGTTGAGATCGTCAGCTTTATTCGCGGCTCTGTGAATGATCTGCGTTGCTGTGAGCTTTTGGAAGCAAGAATTTATAAAAGCACCGACGGCGGCACGACCTGGGAGGTCGCGACCGATGTGGAGGGTACGCCCGTTTCCGAGCTTTCCTACACCTGGACCAACAACAGCGCCAACACCGATATGGCGGTGTTTTTGTCCCACGATATGTCCAAGGCCAACATTTGGGGCGATACAGCGGAGGAGACCTTCCGTAACGGCATTTCTTCTACTGCAGTAGGCGGCCGTTGGGCAGCCGTGAAGACACCCGGTGTCAGCTCTAGCTCCGTAGGCGGCTGGCCCGGTTTTGGCGGTTGGCCCAGCTTTGGCGGCTGGCCCGGCAGACCTGGTGACGGCACGACCACCACGAAGGAGAGCTTCTCAGGTTCCGTGACCGTGCAGGTAAAGCTTCCCAACGGCGATGTGATCGATAACAGCCGTAATGAGTTCAGAGATCCCGATCTGGAAGCAGACCTGAACAACATTGCGCTTGGCTTGTTTATTGGTGAGTCCAAGACTATGCTGGAGCTGCTGGGTGAAAGCGCACTGGTGCACATCAATTGCACCGGCTGCTCTGTTTCCAACATCAATATAACAGACCCGAACGATGTTGTTTCTTTGCAAAACACCACTGTCACCGGCAAGGCTATGGGCGAGGCCACCCTTTCTATGACCGTAAACAAGAGTGGCTGTACCGTCCATAACGGGCAGTCTGCGATGCTTCAGACCGGCATTTTCGTTTTCCGCAAGCCGGAAACCTCCACCACTACCACCACACTGACTCTGGCAAAAGATTCTCTGGATGCGCGCTGCCGCTATTATATCAATGGCGTGGAGGGCACCAAGCAGACAGACGGTTCGATCCTCTTTACCGGCCTGACCCCCGATACAGATTACACCGTCGATGTGGTGGCTGCCTACAGCGCTCCGGGCGAAAGTAATGCTGTCACAAAATATGCTTACGCTTATGTGGAAGACACCACCAAGCCTGTTTACACTGCCACCGTCAATACCTATCTGGACGGCCACCAGGCGGATATTGAAGATATCCACGGCGAAGATATCATTTTGTACCTGCAGGCAGAAGACAGCACAGAGTATATTTACCTGCCCCACACCGGCACCGGCACCTACAGTGTTGGTGTTGACAACGGCGTTTACCATGTTTACCACCAGGAAGTTGGTGGCTTCCATAGAATCAACGAAAACAGTCTGGTGGTGGCCAACAGAGCCGGCAGCGTGGATGTGCACCACTATAGCGTGACCTATGACGCAGCAGGTGGCGCATTTGCCAATGGAGAAGTACCCTCCGCAGAGATCTATGCCAGCGGCAAGCAGGTGAAGGCAGTAAATGCCGTTCCTTCCCGCGCAGGCTATGCGTTCCTTGGCTGGTCCGATGG
>JBGVDR010000034.1:0-12767 GCA_045119455.1 Faecousia sp. | reverse complement strand
TTGGCCGTCCGGTGGCCATTACCGAGGGAAATACGAGATATTTCTATGTCCTGAATCAGCAGGGTGATGTGGTAGCAATTATCAATGGGAACGGTGATTTTGTCGTTGAGTACTACTACGACGCTTGGGGACGACTGCTTTCCGCTACCGGAACCCTAGCGACCACCCTCGGCACTAATAACCCCCTGCGTTACCGCGGCTATGTCTACGACACCGAAACGGAACTTTACTATCTCCAAAGTCGTTATTACAATCCTACGTGGGGCCGCTTCATTAACGCCGACGACCCCGGTTATATGGGCATCGATGGTACTCCCTCCAGCTATAACCTCTTCTCCTACTGCGGCAATAACCCTGTCATCCGCGCTGACTATGGCGGAGGCTTTTGGGATACAATCTTTGACCTTTTCTCGCTCGGTGCAAGCATATTTGAAGTTTGCAAGAATCCCACAGATGGATGGGCATGGGTAGGGTTAATCGGAGATACAGCTGATGTATTCATACCCTTTTTAGGAGGACTTGGAGAAGCATCTCGAACGCTAAAGGCTACTTCGAATGCAGTAGAAGTGGTTGATTCTGCTTCTGATGCCAAAAGAGGATGGAAAGTTGGGGATGATATTACCAAATTGACAAGGAAGGGAGATAATCCTAGTTGGACAACCGTTCGGCAACGATATTGGAAAAATGAAGCAGCACTAAATCCAGGTAAATACACGCCGGAAAACTTGAGCCGTTTAAAGGCAGGTAGACCCCCGCTTGTTGAACTAAACGGTAAATGCTATCCAATGGAGCTCCATCACAAAACACCTCGTCATTTAGGTGGGCGCGACTCCTATGATAACCTTGTTCCACTTACACCATGGGAGCATGCCGAGATTGATCCATTTCGCTATTTTCGTCCATAATAAGGAGGATTTCAATGATACCAAGTGATAATTCTTTTGATAAAAATTCATCATACGAAGATAACGGAAGAACAATTTTCCGTTGGCACCATGTGCACAGAAAGGGAGGTTATCAACTGTATTTTCGCATTGTCTCTACAAATTCTGTACATCGGCAAGGAATTGCTCTGTTTTTTTCCGACTTTAAGGGGAAGGTTTTACTGAATGGTATGCAATTAAAGATACCTAAGGGTGTATTTGGACACTATGTCTTCAAGGAAGGCGAATTCCCAAACAACGAGTTTGTCCTATCCGTTCATGCAGAAGAGGGACATGTTTTCTTCGGAAATGCTTCCGAACGGGAAGAAATAGGTTTGTTTACCTGCGGAGCCTTTAGTAATGCCTTTTGGCTAGAACAAATCGACTGCACTGCGTTTCGGTTTCATTGTAATGATCATGAGTATGATGAGGATTTTGACGACATGATTTTTGAAATGAGTGTTCTAGATTAACAGTTTTGCGGCACATCTAGGGTCTCAAAACATTTCAGAGTTTGGCGGAGAAATTTTGCCAATACCGCACCATCGGCAATCCGCTGAACGATGGAATTTGGTCTTATACTTGGGAACAAGGCCGGCGGTTGACCAGGATGCAGAGCAACTCTGCGACTTGGAATTATGCCTACGATACCACCGGTCTGCGCACGAGCAGAAGTAATGGTACGACTAATTATAGGTATTGGTATAACGATAGGGGCTTACTTCTTCGCATGGAAAAGGGTAGCACCGTTTATAGTTTCACCTATGATCCTGCGGGTCGTCCTGTGTCCATTTCTGACGGGAACACCAGATATTATTATGTGCTCAACCAGCAAGGTGATGTTATTGGGTTGCTGAATAGCAACGAAGAGCTGATTGTGATGTACGTTTATGATGCTTGGGGCCGTGTTCTTGCTTCCGCTGACCTCACCGCAAGCGGCATAGGCACCAATAACCCCCTCCGTTACCGTGGCTATGTCTATGACACCGAAACCGGGCTGTACTACCTGCAAAGCAGATATTACAATCCTACATGGGGCCGATTTATTAATGCAGATAGTCAGTTGTCTACAGGGGATGTATCTGGATTGAACTTATTTGTCTACTGTGGCAATAATCCAGTGAATAGAATCGACCCGACTGGTGAAGCTTGGTATCATTGGCTTATTGGCGGTGTAGTAGTTGCTGCTTGTGCAGTAGCTACAGTGGCCACTTGCGGTGGCTTTTCTGCAGCGATAACTTCTATTGGTTTGGTTAGCCACGGCATTGCGGCTGCTTCCACAGCCGCTACTGTTGCTACGGCGGCATTTATTGGTTCAGCAACAGCGTATGGAACTGCATTACTGACAGCGGCCTCTAATTCGAATTCTTTGGATGAGTTTTATGCGCAAGGCAATTGGGGAACTGTGGCGGCCACGACGTTTTTCGGGAGCTTAGGTGCTTTAGATGGCTATTGTACATATCAAACACAGTCCTCACAATATAAGAATGCGTATAATTTAAACGGGGGTAAAGATGATAAGTATCTACATAAGCGCGGATGGACAGATCAAAGGCTTCGACATGTGATTCACAACGGTCGACAAGGTGTAAGCACTACGAAAAGTGGAGAATTGTGCACCGCATACGGAGTTCCTGGATTAGATAATCAGTATGTAGTAATCAATAATTCAACCCGAAGTGTCGTGCAAGTAAGTAATTTATATGATTCGGGCTGGATTGTTGATGACAAAATTAAGTGGGCCCCGTAAGCTGAAAGGATGGAAAAATGACAATTGCTGACTATTTAACGGAGCATTTAATCCACAATAACATTATTACTCTACCAGAATATTTGTACTCAGAGGTAATTGTGGATGAGCCAAAAGAGTTTGCCCGGATAATACTTGAGAATGGGTGTTATATTTGTTCGATTCTATGGTGGGAGTATGCAAGAATCGGAGGTTCTCCGCAACTTGGCTATGGAGGGTTTCGAGACCCTAGAAATCCCAACGAGCATTTCTTTTCAGAGACGGATATTTGTGATGTTTTTTTAGAATCATCAACACTCCGTGATTACTGGGGTTACATGGACGGTATCTGGCGTAAGTATTCTCATATCCCTTTATTCCCTGCGTTTGATATTTCAAGAAAACCAGACTAGAGATATAGGGGAAAGTGTACTGACCCAACCTCTGGTCGGCAATCCATTGGCAGATGACACGTGGTCGTATACTTGGGAGCAAGGCCGGAAGTTGACCAGAATGCAGAGCAATTCTGCGACTTGGAATTATACTTACGATACAAGCAATCTGCGTACTGGGCGGAGCAATGGTACTACGACATACAAGTATTGGTACAACGATAATGGCTTACTTCTCCGCATGGAAAAGGGGAGCACGGTTTATAGCTTTACTTATGACGCAGTTGGCCGTCCGGTGGCCATTACCGAGGGAAATACGAGATATTTCTATGTCCTGAATCAGCAGGGTGATGTGGTAGCAATTATCAATGGGAACGGTGATTTTGTCGTTGAGTACTACTACGACGCCTGGGGCAGACTGCTTTCCACCACCGGAACCTTGGCTACCACCCTCGGCAAAAATAACCCTCTCCGCTATCGCGGTTACGTCTATGATACCGAAACCGGGCTTTACTACCTCCAAAGCCGCTATTACAATCCCACATGGGGCCGCTTCATCAACGCCGACGACCCTGGATACATGGGCATCGATGGTACTCCCTCCAGCTATAATCTCTTCGCCTATTGCGGCAATAACCCCGTTACCCGCGCAGATGACGACGGCGAATTTTGGCATATAGTAATTGGTGCGGTTGTCGGTATTGTGACACAATATGTATCTGATGTTGTGTCCAATTTGAAGGACGGCGATTCCTTCCTTGAAGCGCTGGTACCGTCATCTTCTTTGATTGATTACGGAGCGGCGGCATTGAGCGGCGCTGTGGGTGCAACGGGAATTGGTTTTTTGGGCTCAGTTGCGGCAAATGCAGGAATTAGCGGAGGACAGTATCTTGCTAATTGTGCAATCAAAGGAAAGACTCCGAATATTGATCAGTTAGGTTATGAAATGGGATTTGGAGCCCTCTCCGGAATGATTGGAAGAAAGGGCGCAGACGGAGCAAATCTACTCGGCGTATACAAAACTTCCAAGCATATCCTAAAAACCGCGGTCTCCCCCAAAAAAATTGCAATGTATAGTGCCAAATGCGCGGAGGTTCGCAAAAAGGTGATAGTCGGAACGGTACAATCATTGATGACTGGGATTCACTCAGGCAAAATCAGAGAAAAATATGACGATTTTGTCAGCGCCCTTTGGTGAGGTGTGTAATGTTAAAAAGGATGATTAAGATTATCATGGAATTCTTTACCGTCAGGCCACGCATAAACAAATGTGGTTTGTTGATGTGTTTAGGTTATGCGTTTACTGGAATTAATTACATTGTTGTATCCATTATTGCGAACATTCAAGAGTGTAATTTAGATAGAAGCGATTCTGGGTTAGGAATATTTATGCTGGGTATGGCGCTACTGACCTATATGGACCTGACACCAGGAATGCATACAATCTCTGTTGCGATTTGTGTCATAAGTGTGCAATTTTTCTTCAATATAGGACTTGCAATCACATGCTGGTCGTGGTGGGTTATTATCCTCTGTGCGGTTGAGGTTGTGGCATCCATTATTATCGTCCGCATAAAGTTTGGCCCCCGTAAGCGCCGGAAGAAGCGGCAATAATCGTACACGCTGGTAGCATAGCAATTGAACTTGCTATGCTACCAGCAAGCAGGAGGATAACCTGACCACCGGCGACTTGGAGAATACGATTACCTATCTGTATGAGGATTCCTCTTGGGGCGATTTGCTTACCTCCTACAACGGGCGGACGATTACCTATGATGCAATCGGTAATCCGTTGAGTGATGGTATCTGGAACTATACGTGGGAACAGGGCCGCCGGTTGGTGAAGATGCAGAGCGGTACCACTACATGGAATTATACTTACGATACGAGGGGCCTACGTACTGGAAGAACTAACGGCACAACGAATTATAAGTATTGGTATAACGATAATGGTTTGCTCTTGCGGATGGAGGAGGGGAGTACGGTATATAGCTTCACCTACGACCCTGCAGGCCGTCCGGTGTCCATTTCTGACGGGAACACCAGATATTATTACGTGCTCAACCAGCAAGGTGACGTTGTGGGCCTGATGAACGGCAACAAAAAGCTGGTTGTAGAGTATTATTATGATGCCTGGGGTCGCCTAATCGAAACCGACGGAGATTTGGCCTCCACCCTCGGCAAAAATAACCCTCTCCGCTATCGTGGCTACATCTACGATCACGAAACCGGGCTGTACTATCTCCAAAGCAGATATTACAACCCCACCTGGGGTAGATTCATCAATGCAGATAATAATTTTTCGTACCTTAACTTGTTTGCGTATTGTGCAAACAATCCAGTTAACGCAACGGATCCGAATGGGGAACATTGGTATTTTTTATGGATAGATGATTTATTTGAGGCTGTCGATGAATTGATGGCTAGTGTAAGCAATATCACGTTCGGACGCGAGGCATCGAAACGTGCATTATATGACCCCAAGGGAGCACAAGAGTTATACAATTCCAGACCTTTTCAAGATGTGAAACCCTCGAAAGAAATGCAGGCATTCACAGAATTCATGTATGATACCAATTTTGTTTTTGATCTTAGCATTTCAATAAGTACGCCATTAAAAAACACTTACATTAAAGTTGGTGCGAGTAAAGTGACTAGTCCAAACAAAAACCTCAACGCAGCGTATGTTCATCTTGGTGGAGGAAAAGCTACTGCATCGGTATTTCCAGTAAGTATTACCTATAGTGCAGGCTTTGCGCGTGGAGTCAATCAAAAAAAGGACTATGCTAAGCATTTTTTGGATTCAGGAGCAGGAGCGGTTTTTGGTGTTGACTATTGTTTCTGGCCAAATGGCGCAAGTGCCTATTGTTTTACTATTGGCACATCATATGGCGGTTATGTCGGATATGATTATTATTGGTGCATAAATTAGTTTTGCGGAGGTGAATGCTATGGGAGAATTGATAAAAACGAACATGCTAACCTATGCTTTTGTAATGGTATTTGTATGTTTGTTGGTTTCGGAGGTTGTCTATGGAGTATTCAAAAAAACTAAAAATATCGACAGTAAAAAGATAAAAACAGTTTTGCGATTCGGCATAAGCGGTGCACTTGTTTGCTTATGGGCGTGGTTTTTTGTTTATAAGAATTTTTATCCAATTTCTTTAGCCTATTACGAATATAATCATAATTTAGTAGAAGAAAAAATCGGTGTTATTGAAAGAATAGAACAGAATGGGAAAGATCGTATAAGTATAAGCATAGATAACACGGAGTACACAGTAGTTCATAGTAGTGTTAACCCTCTTTTCGTTATTGGCAAGGACATTGACGAGGGCGACACTGTGAAAATTGAATATGGGGAAAAATCAAGGTTTGTATTTGATATTCACGAGATAAGCAAAAGTTCTTGATAAACCAGACCGGAAACTGTGGGATACAGGGAGAAGTGCGCTGCCCCACCTACCATCGGCAATCCGCTGAACGATGGCACCTGGTCGTACACTTGGGAACAGGGGCGTCAGTTGGCATCGATGAGCGATGGCAGCACGACATGGAGTTATTCCTACGATTCTAACGGTATGCGTATCGGGCGAAGTGATGGCGATAAGACATACTCCTACGTGTACGATGGCGATCGGCTTACAAAAATGACCCTGAACGACATAGAGGCATACTTCTTCTATGACGGACTTGGTCGCCCGGTTTATGCGTTTACTGGAATTAATTACATTGTTGTATCCATTATTGCGAACATTCAAGAGTGTGGTTTAGATAGAAGCGATTTTGGGCTCGGAATATTTATGCTGGGTATGGCGCTACTGACCTATATGGACCTGAGACCAGGAATGCATACAATCTCTGTTGCGATTTGTGTCATAAGTGTGCAATTTTTCTTCAATATAGGACTTGCAATCACATGCTGGTCGTGGTGGGTTATTATCCTCTGCGCGGTTGAGGTTGTGGCATCGATTATTATCGTCCGCATAAAGTTTGGCCCCCGTAAGCGCCGGAAGAAACGGCAATAATGCTACCAGCAAGCAGGAGGATAACCTGACCACCGGCGACTTGGAGAATACGATTACTTATGATGCGATTGGTTCCACATAACAGCCTTTGTTCTCATAAAAAGAGCTATCTGATATTCAATCAGATAGCTCTTTTTGTTACGTTTTACGGTTCGACAATGTTGAAGGGGTTGATGCCGGACAGGGGGAACTGGTTCATGCTGCTTGCCAGCAGGGTGAGCAGCTCCCTATTGCCCTCAACGGGCAGGGTGGACAGCCCCTCGGCGTTGTTTTGCAGGATGTAGAACAGAGCGTTTTTTGGGCAGGTGAGGGAAACATCGGCATCCTCCTGTTGGGCATTCTTATATACCAGCAGCACGCCGTTCTTCACGTGTAGCACATGCTGCTCGCTGACATCCGGCAATTTCACGTTCACGGTGAAATCGTACTCCGCCAGAGCCTGCTTATCCAGCAGAATCGCCATGTAGTCAAAACACATGGTGGAGGTCATCTGGGTCAGCATACTGGCGCCGCCCTTGGTCTGGGATGCGTTCAGAGCCTGATTGCCGTGGCGCAGCTCCAGCGCTGCCGTCAGGTACGCATTGCGCCAGGGACCGGACTCTGCTTGATAGCCCAGCTGCTCTAAGGCATCGGCGCACAGCAGGCGGGCGGCTTCGTTGGTGGGGTCAGCATAGACCAGGGTATTGGTGATTTCCGCTACCCATTGATACTCGCCGGCATCAAAGTCCTCCTTCGCCATCCGCAGAACCTTATCCACATCTCCCAGATACTCCACCCATTTCTTAGCGCTGTCGCTGGGGGCCAGGGGGTTCAGGTTGACGGGGTTGGCATCGTACCAGCCCATATACTTCTGGTACACGGCCTTGGAGTTGTGGGCCACCGTGCCGTAATACTGGCGGGTGTACCAGTTCTTCGCCAGCGCCTCCGGCAGTTTAATCATGTTGGAAATCTCGTCGGAGGTGTAGCCCTGGTTGATGTAGGTCAGGGTCTGGTCGTTGATGAATTTGTAGACGGCGGCGGTATTGGTCATGTATTCGTTGACCGTCTCGTTGCCCCAGTGGGGCCAGTTATGGGACTGGAACACCACTTCCACCGCTTCGCCGTAGCGGGTGATGGCTTCGGTGATGTAGCCTGCCCAGGCAGAGCCGTCCCGCACCTGGGCGCCCCGCAGGGTGTACAGGTTGTGGAGGGTGCCGGTGCAGTTTTCCGCCATCCACAGGGCGTTAAACTGGGGGAACCAGGTGTTCATTTCCGCCGGAGCTTCCGTGCCGGGGGTCATTTGGAATTCCATCTCCACGCCGTCGATGGTCAGCCTCTCGCCGGTGGCGGTGATTTCGTAGCTGGGCGCCAGGTAGGACACGATGCCGGTGGACTGGCCCATGCCGATGCCCTGGGCCAGGGTGCCGGTAACACCGGGCTGAAGCAGGACACCGTACTGGTAATTTGCCCGGCGGGTCATGGCCTTGCCGGCATAGACATTTTCAGCGATTGCGTGTTGGGCGAAGCCCTCGGGCACAATGATGGGAATCCTGCCGCTGGCAAGCTGTTCCTGGATGGAAAGGTGGCTGTTGGCCACCTGGTCCTCGGTCATGATGCCCAGAATGCCGCCGAAATGGTCGGCGTGGGGGTGGGAGATGATGACCGCCTTGATGGGGCGGCTACCCAGATTCTTTTCAATCAACTGCATGGCGGCCTGGGAGCATTCCACGCTCATCAGTGGATCAAAGACAATCCAGCCGGTGTCGCCCTGCACCACCGTCAGGTTAGCCATATCGTAGCCGCGAACCTGGTAGATGCCCTCGCAGACCCGGAACAGACCGTAGGCATGGTTGTTCCGGGTGTTTTCCCAAAGGCTGGGGTTGACGGTGTCCGGCGCCTTTTCGTAATCGTCCAGAAAGCTGTATGCCGCTTGGCTCCAGATGACTGTGCCTTCGGTGTCCTTCAGCTCCAGCGCCTCCGGTGCGTCAATCAGACCCCGGGTGGCATTGTCGTATTCGCTGGTGTCGGAGAAGTCCAGCAGGGAATAGATGGCGGAGTTAATCTGGGCGGTGTGGGATGTTGCGCCCTTTTCCTCCTTGGTCAGACCCAGCTCGGAAATCAGGTCGGTCTTGGGTTTGGCCGAATCGTTTTTGCTGCAGGCGGTCATGGCGAGGACCATTGCCACGGTCAGCACACATGCGATTGCTCTCTGTTTCATTAAAAATCCCTCTTTCGTGCTTGGCTTGTCCTTGTGGTGTATACGTTTGTTTTCTGGTGATGACCTATTATAGCATGTATCCGCCAGATGGTCAAGAAATTTTGGGAGCTCGTGGGAATACTCCGGACAGTCTAACCAACAGTAAAGCAAAGGAACGACGATATTGGGAAATTGCTACGTCACGGAGGCACGATATTTTCTGCAGTGGTGCGTTACCGAGGGGGGATGTGGACAGGTATGACGCAAGGAATGCCGCTGAGCATGAAACAGAATCAACAGAGGTGGTTTTTTGTCTGTTTCGACAATAGAGCGGGTTTTGTGTCAGCCTTATTTATTGAACTAATCACAAATGAGGTTGCATTTGGACAATTGCTGTGCTAAGATAGATAAGCATAATTAGGCGAAATATATACCCAAAGGGGGAACCGATGATGAGAAAATCTGGTTTGCGGAACCGATACCGGGGAATGGTACTGCGATTGTGCCTGGTGCTGTGCCTGTGCCTAGTGCTGACTCAGCTGCCGTGCAACCCGCTGCCGGCCAACGCTGCTGGCACGAAGGGGATGATTACCATTGAGCTGCTGGACAGCTATGGCGATGGTTGGAGCGACAACGCCATTGAGGTTTATGTCGATGGTGAATTGCAGGATACCGTCACTATGGACGACGGTGCGTCGGCTACGTGGACTGCGGCCATCAATCCCCATGCGGATTACGAGTTCCGGTGGGTCAATGGACTCTATCCAGAGGAAACCAGTTTTGTGATTTATTTTGGCACGGTGCAGATGATTTCTGATTCCGGTGCCAATTATGCCGGCGGCGATGTCGTTTGGTCGGTGGAGAAAACCTGTGCCCAGCCCAACTATGTGGGCGGTGTCTGCGCGGACTGTGGTGCATCCTGCACCCATAAATTCGTGGGGGCTGACGGCGCCTGCGCGGACTGCGACCATACCTGCTCGGGTCACATCTGGGTGGGTGGAGTATGCTCTGTTTGCTCTGGCACTTGCCTGCATCAAGCTTATAAAGCCGGTGCGTGTACATTGTGCGGACAGAAAATGACCCTGTCCATCGAGATGGAGGATGCGTTTAGTGACGGCTGGACGGATAATGCCATCCGGGTTTATGTCGACGGAGTGTTGGTGGATACGGTCACAATGAACAGTGGCTTCCTGGCTGTGTGGAGTGTGGGGTATCAGTCTGCCGCAACCTACACCTTCGAGTGGCTGTCTGGTAGCTATGCCGACGAGTGCAGCTTCCGGATTTTGTTGGCGGGGGAGGTCTGCTATGAGGCTGCTGCAGAGGATTGTGCCGCGTTGGAAGAGGGTGTGTTTTTCACCATAAACCCTTGGTGTGACCATGTCTACGGCGCAGACTACTGCTGTACCAGCTGCGGCAAGAGCTGCTCCCACATGCATATTGCGCCCAAGGGCACCTGCGGGGTCTGTGGCTTTACCTGCGGCACCTCCGCCGCTCACGCCTGGGAGAACGATGCCTGCACGGTTTGTGGGCTGGTCTGCACTCACGAAGGGTGGCAGAATTCCGTTTGCGACAACTGCGGCTATGTATGCGGCGCTGACGGAAACCACAGCTTCAATGGAGATGATAAATGCACCACCTGCGGCTTTGTCTGCGGCACTTCCGCCGCTCACGCCTGGGAGAAGGGTATCTGCACCGTTTGCGGCCTGGGCTGTGCCCACGATGGCTGGACCAACTTGGTTTGTAATACCTGTGGTTTTGCTTGCGGTTTTGATGCTACCCATAGCTTCAATGAGGAGCACAAATGCACCGCCTGCGGCTTCGTTTGCGGTACTACCGCCAATCATGACTGGAGCAAAGGATGTTGCGCCGTTTGCGGTGCGGCCTGTTCGCATCCAAAGTATGCGGACGGTCTGTGTACGACCTGCGGCTATTACCAAGCGGCGGTGAAAAACGGAGTGGGCGAGAACGGCTTTGCATTGTATGAGATTCACAATGCCGGGCAACTGATGTGGTTTGCGGAATATGTCAACAGCAACATGGTACTCTCCAGCAAGACGATGAATGACAGCGATGCGGACTATTCCTTCGCCTTCGAGTACACTTCGGCATGCGTCAATGGCATGCTCATGGCGGACATCGATATGACCGGACTGCTCTGGACACCCATCGGTGTACCCCATAATTCCTATGCCAGCTCCCGGAATTCTTACGGCTATGCTGGTATCTTTGACGGCAATGGCCACAAGGTCACCGGCGTCGAATGCGTGGTGCAGTCCGACGAGTCAACGGTCTACGCTGGCTTTTTTGGCACGCTGGGTGGCGGAATCATCAGGAATCTGACTGTTCAGGGCAACATTCGGGCCGTTGCTAACACACCATATTATCCTGCGGTTTTTGCAGGCGGCATTGTGGGATATGCCTGCGAGTGGTTTGATTACCCGAATACCTCGGCTCTGAACCGACTGGATGTTTATTCCGGCATCATCAATTGCACCTTCATCGGTACTGTGTCTGCCCAGGCCATGGACCAGGAGTACGTAGGCGGCCTTGCCGGCATGGCTTCCGGCACATCCATCAGCAACTGCCTGACTGCGGCGACACTCTCTGCGTCGGAGACCGGCAATTATAGCATGGGCAGTCTGTGCGGCTGTATCATCAACGAATGCACCATCACCAACTGCTGGTATGATTCAACTCTGTGTACCCGGGGAGAGGTGGATGGTGCAGACCACGAGGGTGTCGCCGGCATGTCCAGCCAACGGCTGGCCCTGGGCTGCGCAACCCAGGCGCTGGGCTTTGGTCAAACTCTGGGCGTGGACGCTTATCCCAGTTACGGTGACGACCCGATTTATCAGGTCACTACCGGCTGCTGCACCTATTCAAATACCCCCTCTGGCACGCTGACGGAGAAACCCCACACCGGAGGCGTCGCCTGTGTCGAGAAACCCACCTGCGCGGATTGTGGTCTGTCCTACGGCGAAGTGCTGGGACACGTTCCTGCTGAGGATGACGGCGATTGTACCACGGATATCCTCTGCGGCGCCTGCGGCACTGTGCTTGTACCCGGTAATGCCAGCCATAGCTTTACGGATGCTACCTGCACCAATGCCAAAATCTGTTCCATCTGCGGTATCACCGAGGGTAAACCCCTGGAGCACAGCTATAACGGCTCTGTGACGAAGGCTCCCACCTGCTCTGCCGATGGCGTTAAGACATTTACCTGTGCGAATTGTGGTGACAGCTATACCAGTGTGCTTTCTAAGCTGAACCACACCGAGGTTATTGACGCTGCCAAGGCTCCCACCTGCACCGAGCCCGGTCTGACCGAGGGCAAGCACTGCTCCGCCTGTGGCACCGTTCTGGTTGCTCAGAAGGAAGTTCCCGCGCTGAAGCACAGCTACTCCTCCGTTGTCACCGCTCCCGACTGCGAGAATGCCGGTTATACCACCTACACCTGCTCCAAGTGCGGCGACAGCTATACTGGTAACGAGGTTGCCGCTCTGGGTCACACCGAGGTTA